>NZ_JBFAWY010000051.1:0-39685 GCF_040680575.1 Streptomyces sp. NPDC052020 | reverse complement strand
CCTCCGCGGCGGCGGTCCGAACTCTCCTGTCGGCGGTCCGAACTCACCCGCCGCCGGTCCGAACACCCCCGCCGGGGGCGGGAACGCGGGCGGGGCGCGCGCGTGGAGGCCGCTTCCCGTGTCCGCTCACCCCCGCCCGGGGCGGCGGAACCGGCGCACCCCCGACGGCGTCACCACCGCGTCCACCGGCCGGTCGTGGGCCTCCTCGGGCACCCGCGGAACGATCTCGGCGTCGTAGAGCAGCACCACCCGCGCGGGCCGCGCGCCCGCCCGTTCCAGGCGGGCCAGGACCCGGTCGTAGGACCCCCCGCCGCGCCCCAGCCGCAGACCGCGCTCGTCGACCGCCAGCCCCGGCAGCAGCACCACGTCGGCCCCGGTCACGGCGTCCGGGCCCAGCCGCGCGCCGGACGGCTCCAGCAGTTCCATCCGCCCGCCGTGCCGCACGCGCGCGAGGGAGCCCGCCCCGCCGTACTCGCCCCAGTCGAGGTCGTTGTCGGGCAGCAGCACCGGCAGCAGCACGCGCGCACCCCGCGCGCGCAGCGCGTCCAGCAGCGCGAGCGTCCCGGGTTCGGTGCCCACGGAGACGTACGCGGCCACCGTGCGCGCCCGCGCCAGCTCCGGCAGCTCCAGCGCCCGCCGGGCCAGCGCCACCGCCGTCTCCCGCACGTCATCCGCCGTCAACCTGTTCCTCACCGCGAGGAACTCCCGCCGTAGCGTCCGCTTGTCAGGCTGGGTCGCACGTCCGTCGTGACTCACGTAGCCTCCCCTCCATTCACAGTGTGCTCATATGAGCGGCAATTGCCTCGGAGCGGCAGATATCGTGCAAGGCACCGGATAAGGTGGCCGCCATGATTCAGTCGCACCCCAGGATCAGCAAGGCTGTCATTCCCGCGGCCGGCCTCGGGACCCGGTTCCTGCCGGCCACGAAAGCCACTCCCAAGGAGATGCTGCCGGTCGTGGACAAGCCGGCGATCCAGTACGTGGTCGAGGAGGCCGTGTCCGCCGGCCTCGACGACGTCCTCATGGTGACGGGCCGCAACAAGCGCCCGCTGGAGGACCACTTCGACCGCAATTACGAACTGGAGTCCGCCCTGGAGAAGAAGGGCGACGCCGAGCGGCTGGCCAAGGTCCAGGAGTCCAGCGACCTCGCGACCATGCACTACGTCCGCCAGGGCGACCCCAGGGGCCTGGGCCACGCCGTGCTGTGCGCCGCCCCGCACGTGGGGGACGAGCCCTTCGCGGTCCTGCTCGGCGACGACCTGATCGACCCGCGCGACCCGCTGCTCCAGCGCATGATCGACGTCCAGGAGCAGTACGGCGGCAGCGTCGTCGCCCTCATGGAGGTCGCCCCGGAGCAGATCCACCTCTACGGCTGCGCCGCCGTGGAGCCCACCCGGGACGCCGACGTGGTCAGGGTCGGCGGCCTGGTCGAGAAGCCCGACCCGGCCGACGCCCCGTCCAACTACGCCGTCATCGGCCGCTACGTCCTCGACCCGCAGATCTTCGGCATACTGCGGACCACCGAGCCGGGCCGCGGCGGCGAGATCCAGCTCACCGACGCCCTCCAGCAGCTCGCCGCGGACGAGAAGGCCGGCGGCCCGGTGCACGGCGTGGTCTTCAAGGGCCGCCGCTATGACACCGGTGACCGCGGCGACTATCTGCGTGCCATTGTCAGACTCGCGTGCGAACGTGAAGACCTGGGCCCGGACTTCCGGACCTGGCTTCGCAGTTACGTAGCCGAGGAGATGGAGCAACGTTGAGCAGCGCCGCGCCCCGCGCCACCGGTCCCCTCCCCGTGGGCCCGGACCGCCTCTGGTCGGTCGAGGAGCACCTGGAGGACATCCTCACCACGGTCCGCCCCCTGGAGCCCATCGAGCTGAACCTGCTGGACGCCCAGGGCTGCGTCCTGGTCGAGGACGTCACGGTGCCGGTCTCCCTGCCGCCGTTCGACAACAGCTCGATGGACGGGTACGCGGTGCGGGTCGCGGACGTCGAGGGCGCGAGCGAGGAGTACCCCGCCGTCCTGGAGGTCGTCGGGGACGTCGCGGCCGGGCAGGCCGACCCGCCGCCGGTCGGTCCCGGCCAGGCCGCCCGCATCATGACCGGCGCCCCGCTGCCGCCCGGCGCCGAGACCGTCGTCCCCGTCGAGTGGACCGACGGCGGTCTCGGGGACGGCCCGGTCGGCGGGATGCGCGCCCGCGCCCTGGCCCCCGAGGGCGCCGAGGGCCAGGTGCGCGTGTACCGCCCGGCCGGGGCCCGCGCCCATGTGCGCGCCGAGGGCAGCGACGTCAAGGCCGGCGACCGCGCCCTGGAGGCCGGCACGGTGCTCGGCCCGCCGCAGATCGCCCTGCTCGCCGCGATCGGCCGCGGCACGGTCCGGGTCCGCCCGCGCCCGCGCGTGGTCGTCCTGTCCACCGGCAGCGAACTCGTCCAGCCGGACGAGGAACTGGGCAGCGGTCAGATCTACGACTCCAACAGCTTCGCCCTCACCGCCGCCGCCCGCGACGCGGGCGCGATCGCCTACCGCGTGGGCGCCGTCGCCGACGACGCCGAGACCCTCCGCGACACGATCGAGGACCAGCTGGTCCGCGCCGACCTGATGGTCACCACCGGCGGCGTGAGCGTCGGCGCGTACGACGTCGTCAAGGAGGCCCTGGCCCACGTCGGCGACGAGGACGAGCCGGGCGGCGGCGTGGAGTTCCGCAAGCTGGCCATGCAGCCCGGCAAGCCCCAGGGCTTCGGCTCCGTCGGCCCGGACCACATCCCCCTGCTGGCCCTGCCGGGCAACCCGGTCTCGTCGTACGTGTCCTTCGAGCTGTTCGTCCGCCCCGCCATCCGCGCCCTCATGGGCCTGGACGACGTCCACCGGCCCACAGCGCGTGCCACGCTGACCGCCGGCAAGGCGCTGACCTCGCCGAAGGGCCGTCGGCAGTTCCTGCGCGGCAGCTACGCCGACGGTGCCGTCACCCCGGTCGGCGGTGCCGGATCGCATCTGGTGGCCGCCCTCGCCCACGCCGACGCGCTGATCGTCGTCCCCGAGGACACCGAGACGGTCGAGCCCGGCGCCGAGGTCGAGGTGGTCCTGCTCGGCTGACCCGGCGGAGTTGGCGGTACCGTGTCGCGCACAGCAGGCCCGCGCCGTACCGCGCCGGGCCCGGACCGGGAGCGCCACAGAAGCATGAGCACGCAGGACCGACGTACGCAGGACCCCCGTACGCAGGAACGGCTGACGCACATCGACGAGGCGGGCGCCGCCCGTATGGTCGACGTGTCCGGCAAGGACGTGACCGCGCGCACCGCGCGCGCCAGCGGGCGGGTTCTCGTCTCGCCCCGTGTGGTCGAGCTGCTGCGCGGCGAGGGCGTCCCCAAGGGCGACGCCCTGGCCACGGCCCGGATCGCGGGCATCATGGGCGCCAAGCGCACCCCCGACCTGATCCCGCTGTGCCACCCGTTGTCGGTCTCCGGTGTGACACTGGACCTGTCGGTCGCGGACGACGCCGTGGAGATCCAGGCCACCGTCCGGACGACGGACCGCACGGGCGTCGAGATGGAGGCCCTCACCGCGGTCTCCGTCGCCGCGCTCACCGTGATCGACATGGTGAAGGCGGTCGACAAGGGAGCGGTCATCACGGACGTGCGGGTGGAGGAGAAGACGGGCGGCG
The DNA here is from genome assembly GCF_040680575.1 of Streptomyces sp. NPDC052020. NCBI lineage: Bacteria > Bacillati > Actinomycetota > Actinomycetes > Kitasatosporales > Streptomycetaceae > Streptomyces > Streptomyces sp. NPDC052020. Next base: position 36,023 of record NZ_JBFAWY010000051.1, on the reverse strand, counting down.
CGTCGGGCGACTGGAGCCGGTCATGACGTACCGCGCTCTGGTGGTCACGGCGTCCAACCGGGCCGCCGCCGGGGTCTACGAGGACAAGGGCGGCCCGCTGATCGCGGACGGCCTGCGGCACGCGGGGTTCACCGTCGACGGCCCGCGGGTGGTCCCCGACGGCGACCCGGTCGAGGCCGCCCTGCGCGAGGGTGTCGCGGCCGGGTACGACGTCATCGTCACCACCGGCGGCACGGGCGTCTCGCCCACCGACCGCACCCCGGAGGCGACCCGGGCGGTACTCGACCGCGAGGTGCCGGGCATCGCCGAGGCGATCCGGGATTACGGCCGGGACAAGGTGCCGACGGCGGTGCTCTCCCGGGGCCTGGCCGGCGTGGCGGGGACGACGCTGATCGTCAACCTGCCGGGTTCCACCGGCGGCGTGAAGGACGGGCTGGCCGTGCTGGAGCCCCTGCTGGTCCACGCCGTCGACCAGCTCCGCGGCGGTGACCACCCCCGGCCCGGCGGGGGTGCGAGCTGAACGGCGCGTCCTGGCCCGCGGTACTGGTGGACGGCGAGGTCCTCCTCCGGCCGATAAAGCTGCGCGACCAGCGGGCCTGGCGCGAGGTCAACCGGCGCAACCGGGACTGGCTGCGCCCCTGGGAGGCGACCATTCCGCCGCCCGCGCCGAGCGGGCCGACAGCGCACCGGCCGACCTACCGCCAGATGGTCCGCCACCTGAGGTCCGAGGCGAACGCGGGCCGGATGCTGCCGTTCGTCATCGAGTACCAGGGCCGGCTGGTGGGCCAGCTGACGGTGGCCGGCATCACCTGGGGGTCGATGTGCTCCGGGCACATCGGCTACTGGGTGGACGAGGCGGTGGCCGGCCGCGGGGTGATGCCGACGGCCGTCGCGCTGGTCGTGGACCACTGTTTCCGCGCCGTCGGCCTGCACCGCGTCGAGGTCTGCATTCGCCCAGAGAACGGCCCGAGCCGCCGGGTCGTGGAGAAACTCGGATTCCGCGAGGAGGGCCTGCGCCCGCGCTATCTCCACATCGACGGCGCCTGGCGCGACCACCTGGTCTTCGCCCTCACCGCGGAAGAGGTGCCGGACGGACTCCTGCGGCGCTGGCACCGCACCCGCGCCCGGAACGCGCACAGAGAACGGAACGGGCATAACGCCTCGGGGAATCCACTCACCCCGGGGACCGGAATTGAATAAGTGTTCGAAATTGATCGAGTGGCGACCATCCTGCGGTATGGAAATTCGCGGGACTGGTGGCTGACTGATCACATCGGTCACAAAAAAAGTTCGAAATATCAGCCAGATCGTGCGACACACCGGCTCAATTGGCAGATGGCCTCACGCAAACCCCTCTACCGTGTGAGGCGTGAGCAGCAGCGGCCTCATCTACGCAGTCATCGTCGGGGCCTGGGCCGCCTACTTGGTGCCGATGTGGCTCCGTAGGCAGGACGAGCTGAACGAGGCCCGTCCGACGGAACGCTTCAGCACCGCCATCCGGCTCCTGTCCGGACGGGCGGGCATGGAGCGCCGGTACGCCAAGGACCTGCGGGCGCGCTCCGCCGACGAGGCGGAGTACGACGTCGCCCCGGACGCCGTCACCGACTCGGTGGACGTCCGGGCCTTCGCCGTGTCCAGGACCCGCCGGCAGACCCGGGCGGCCGTGGCGCCGCCCGCACCGGAACGGCCCGGCCCGTCCCACGGGGAGGTGAGCGCCCCGGTGCAGGGTGAGGCGCTCGATCCGGGCCGCGCGCCGACGCGCAAGCCGGCGCAGGGCCCCCGGCCTACGCCCGCCGCGCAGGCGGCGGCGGCCCGCGCCCGGCGCACCAAGGTGCTCGCGCGCCGCAGGCGCACCACCGTGGTGCTGTTCCTCGCCTTCACGCTCGGCTCGGTCGTCGCCGCCGTCGGGGGGCTGGCGTTCCTGTGGGCGCCCGGCGTGCCCGCCGTGCTGCTCAGCGCGTACATCGCCTACCTGCGCCGCCAGGAGCGCCGCCGCTTCGCCTTCCAGATGGACCGCCGCCGCGCCGAGGTCGCGGCGCAGCGCCTGCGGGAACGCCGCCAGCCGCGCCGCCGCCCGGCCGCCGACGTGGTCGGCGACCCCGACGCCGAGGAGCCCGACGAGGGACCCGCCACGGAGACCGACCCCGGTCTGTCGGCGCTCGCCGCCGACCGGCGGGCGCTGGTGGAGCAGACCGACCACGCCGAGTGGGTCGACCAGCAGCGCGAGCGGCAGCGGCGGCCCGGCCAGGGCGAGAGCTGGGAGCCGGTCCCGGTGCCGCTCCCGACCTACGTCACCGCCCCCGTCGCCCCGCGCGCCACGGCCGACGTGGACCTCGGGGCCCCGGACGCCTGGAGCTCGGCGCGCTCCAGCTCGCTCGCCCCCGAGGAGGACGGCGTGTCCTCGGGCGCGGCGGGCGACGGCCTGGTGCCGGCTCCCGGGCCGGGCGGGGCGGGCGACCGGGCGGAGAGCCCGGCGCGCGGCGGGTCCCGCCGCGCCTCCTCCCGCCGCGCCCGCGACCGCGGCCGCACGCCCCTGTTCGACCAGTACGAGGACGGCGGCCGGCCGCGCGCCGCCAACGAGTAGGCCCCCGGCGCCGACGATGTGACCTGCGTCGCTCCCGGCCGTCGCGCGGACCGTGGATTTTTGAGCAGGCCGATCGGGGTGCTAAAGTTTCACTCGTTGCAAGGGCCTGTGGCGCAGTCCGGTAGCGCACCTCGTTCGCATCGAGGGGGCCAGGGGTTCAAATCCCCTCAGGTCCACGCAGCTCGAAGCCCCGGTCGGTGATCACCGACCGGGGCTTCGGCATGTCTGCCCGGCGAAGTACGGCAGCTGCCCCGGTTCTTGCCTCCGGGACGCCGCCGAGCGCCTTCAGGGGTCGACAGACGGCCCGTCTGACCGGAAGGCTTACGGGACTATGACCACTCGTCCCCCAGGAGAACGCGTGAGACGCGCATCCGCACTCGCCGCGGCCCTCTCGCTGGCCGCCCTGCTCGCGGGGTGCACACGCGAAGAGCCCGAGTCGGCACCCGCCACGAGATCGCCGGCGCAGGCGGCGTGGTACGTCAGCACCCCGGAGCAGCGCGAGTCCTCCTGCGACGCCTACCGCAGGCACGACCCGCAGCACCCGGTCGCGATTCCCCCGCACCAATCGGACCAGACGGACGAGGAGTTCGCCGACGACTTCCACGAGGTGCTGAAGAAGGAGTGCTGAGCACCCGGCGGGCCGCGCGCCACCGCGCGCCGGACCGGCCGCGTGTCCCCGACCGCCGCCGGGGACACGGCGCCTGACACGGGGTCAGCGCCGCGGGGCCGGCCCCGCGGGCACCACCGCCGCCGCGACCGCGGCCACCGCGCACGCCCCGGCCACCGCGGCCGTCAGCGGCAGGGCCGCACCGCACAGCAGACGGCCCGGTCAGGACCCCGGTGTCGGCCGCCGCCTCGCGCAGCGCCTGGACCGGCCGGGTGCGACCGGCCCGCCAGGACGCGGCCGCCACCTCGCCGGCGGCCACCAGCAGCCCCGTCCAGAGGGCCAGGTGGTACGGCCAGGTGTCGTCGTCGATGCGAACCAGCCGGGTGCCAGGCCCTCCCGCACCACCCGCGCGGCCGGGCGCGGGGCGGCGTACGCGCCGAGTGCGCGGCCGGCGGCCGAGGCGGCCACGCCGACCAGCAGCGCCTCCGCTCCCGCCGGCCGGCGGATCTGGCCCGGGGCGGCGCCCGCCGTGCGCAGCGGCCCCGGGGACGGCGCCGGCGTCGGCTGTCCGCTCAAGGACCGGGCGGGCCGGGTCGAGCAGTTGGTGGACGCGCTGGGCGAGGTGGCGTCCGGCGGCACGGTGGTCGGCCCGAGGTCGTACGGCAGCCGCTGCGCCGGCGGCGCCGGGATCCGGCGGCCCGGCTCAGCCCGCGCGAGCGGGAGGTGCTGGCGCCGGTCGCCGAGGGCGGGTCGAACGGCGCGATCGCCCGGACGCTGGTGGTGTCCGAGGCCGCCGTCGGCGAGCACATCGGCTCCCTCCCCACCAGGCTGGATCTGCCGCCGGCCGACGACACCCACCGCCGGGTGCTGGCCGTGCCGGCCTTCCCGCGGGCCTGTCCGGCCCGGCCCGTCACAGCTTCTTGGCGAAGCAGCGGCTGTCGTCGTGGAAGCGGTAGTAGCCGAACTTCTCGCACGGCTCGTAGCCGCTGGAGGTGTACAGGGCGATGGCCTCGGGCTGCTTGGTGCCGGTCTCCAGCACCATGCGCAGGCGGCCCGCCGCGCGGGCGTCCTCCTCCAGCGCGGCCAGCACGCGCCGGGCCAGCCCCCGGCCGCGCATCTGCTCGATGACGAACATCCGCTTCAGCTCGGCGTCCCCGTCGAGGTTCCCCTCGCCGTTGGCGTCCCGTCTGCGCCAGCCGCCGGTGGCGACGGGGACGCCCAGTCCGTCGTAGGCGATCAGGTAGAGGCCGTTCGGCGGCTGGAAGTCCGCCGGGTCCAGGGGCGTGGCGTCGCCCCCGTCGCCGTAGCGGAGGTCGTACTCGGCCTGGACCTCGTCATTGAGCTTGACGGCGTCGGGGTGGTCGAAAGGGACGCGGCGGATATCCATGCTATGCACCGTATACCAATTCAGTCGGGAGGAGGCTGCTGCCCGGGGCTGTCCGGTCCAGAACCGGACCTCGTCCAGTGTGCAGGTATCGTGCCGGGGTGCCGACCGTGACCACCGTGAATGTGAACGGGCTGCGGGCCGCCGCGAAGAAGGGCTTCGTGGAATGGCTCGCGGCCACCGACGCCGACGTGCTGTGCCTCCAGGAGGTGCGGGCCGAACCGGGGCAACTGCCCGGACACGTCCGCGAGCCCGACGGCTGGCACGCGGTGCACGCCCCCGCCGCCGCCAAGGGCCGCGCCGGCGTCTCCCTCTACACCCGCCGCGAGCCCGACCGGGTGCGCGTCGGCTTCGGCTCCTCCGAGTTCGACGGCAGCGGCCGGTACGTCGAGGCCGACCTGCCGGGTGTGACGGTCGCCTCCCTCTATCTGCCCTCCGGTGAGGTGGGCACCGAGCGGCAGGTCGAGAAGGTCCGCTTCATGGGCGAGTTCCTCGCCTACCTCAAGGAGCTGCGCGAGCGCGCCGCCGCCGACGGCCGCGAGGTCCTGGTCTGCGGCGACTGGAACATCGCCCACCGGCAGGCCGACCTGAAGAACTGGCGCGGCAACACCAAGAACTCCGGCTTCCTGCCCGAGGAGCGCGACTGGTTGAGCCGTGTCCTGGACCCGGCGGAGGGCGGGTACGTCGATGTGATGCGCGCGCTGCACCCGGGAGTCGACGGGCCCTACAGCTGGTGGTCGTACCGCGGCCGGGCCTTCGACAACGACTCGGGCTGGCGGATCGACTACCAGATGGCCACGCCGGGGCTGGCCGCCCGGGCGGTCAAGGGCCGCGTGGAGCGCGCCGCCACCCACGCCGAGCGCTGGTCGGACCACGCGCCGGTCACGGTCGTCTACGAGGGCTAGCCCCGGGTCCCGTCCCCGCTTCCGTCCCGCCGGCGCAGCCGCCGGTCCAGGGCCAGCGACAGCTCCGCCTCCACCACGCTGCGGGCCAGCGGGCGCAGGCGGGGCAGGTCGGCCTCGGTCGCGTGGCGCAGGATCAGGTCGGCGAAGATCCCGGCCAGGGCGTCGGCGTGCTCGCGGACGCGCGCGCCCGCCGCCAGGACGTCGGCGAGCGGTATGCCCTCGCGGACCAGCGCCGAGGAGACGTCCAGCAGACGGCGGCTTATATGGACGATCTCCTCGCCGTCGGTGCCGAGGTAGCCGAGCTCCAGGGCCGCGGCGAGGTTCTCGGGGGTGGCCTGGCCGGCGAAGTGGTCGGCGAGCTCCTCGGGGGTGAGGCGGACCGGGGTCTCCTCGGTGGGCTCGCCGAGGCCCAGCAGGTCGCCGACGTCGCGGCCGTGGTCGAAGGCGTCCGCCAGCTCCGCGATGCCGTTGAGGGTGTGGCCGCGCTCCAGGAGGGCGGAGACGGTGCGCAGCCGGGCCAGGTGATGGTCGTCGTACCAGGCGATACGGCCCTCGCGGCGGGGCGGGGGGAGCAGCTTGCGCTCGCGGTAGAAGCGCAGGGTGCGCACCGTGATGCCGGCCAGCCGGGCCAGCTCCTCGGTGCGGTACTCGCGTCGTCCGGCGCTTTCGGCGTGCCCGGCGTTCCCTGCGACGTTCCCTGCGTCTTCTGCCACGCCGGAAGCCTAGATCGTACCGGCGGTAACTTTCCTCGCCGCGACCCCTACCGATCGGTACGGCGCTCCTCTACCCTCCCCATTGCGCCAGTGTTCACTGGCAGAGTCCGAGGCGATGTGTGGAGGCGTCGGAATGGCCGAGCACGAGCATGTACGCGTGGCGGTGGTCGGGTCCGGATTCGGCGGGCTGGGGGCCGCCGTGCGGCTGCGCCGGGAAGGGATCACCGATTTCGTCGTCCTGGAGCGGGCCGGCGGCGTCGGCGGCACCTGGCGGGACAACAGCTATCCGGGATGCGCCTGCGACGTGCCGTCCCACCTGTACTCCTTCTCCTTCGCGCCCAACCCCGACTGGCCGCGCACCTTCTCCGGGCAGCGGCACATCCGCGCCTATCTGGAACACGTCGCGGACACCTTCGGGCTCCGTCCGCACCTGCGGTTCGACGCCGAGGTGACGCGGATGACCTGGGACACGCGGCGGCTGCGGTGGGAGATCGAGACCGGCCGCGGCAAGCTGACGGCCGACGTCGTCGTCTCCGCCACCGGACCGCTGTCCGACCCGAAGATCCCCGACATCCCGGGGCTGGACACCTTCCCCGGCAAGGTCTTCCACTCCGCCCGCTGGGACCACGACTACGACCTCACCGGCAAGCGCGTCGCGATGATCGGAACCGGTGCGTCCGCCATCCAGATCGTGCCGTCCATCCAGCCGAGGGCCGGCCGGCTCACCCTCTTCCAGCGCACCCCGGCCTGGGTGATGCCCCGCGTGGACCGCGCCATCGGCCCCGCCGAGCGCGCCCTGCACCGGGCGGTGCCGCTCACCGCCCGGCTGCGCCGCGGCCTGCTGTGGGGCATCCGGGAGCTCCAGGTCCAGGCGTTCACCAAGCGCCCCGAGGAGCTCGGGCTGGTGGAGCGGCTGGCCAAGCGCAACATGGCCCGCGCCATCAAGGACCCGGCGCTGCGCGCCAAACTCACCCCCGACTACCGGATCGGCTGCAAGCGGATCCTGCTGTCCAACGACTACTACCCGGCACTCGCCCGGCCGAATGTGGACGTCGTCGCCAGCGGGCTGGCCGAGGTCCGCGGCTCGACCCTGGTGGCCGCCGACGGCAGCGAGGCCGAGGTGGACGCCATCATCTTCGGCACCGGCTTCCGCGTCACCGACATGCCCATCGCCGAGCGGGTGGTGGGCGCGGACGGGCGCACCCTCGCCGAGACCTGGCAGGACGGGATGCGGGCCCTGCGCGGCGCCACGGCGGCCGGCTTCCCGAACTGGATGACGATCATCGGGCCCAACACCGGCCTCGGGAACTCGTCCATGATCCTCATGATCGAGTCCCAGCTGAACTACCTGGCCGACTACCTCCGCCAGCTGGACGTCCTCGGCGGCCGGGTCGCCCTCGACGCCCGCCCCGAGGCCGTGCGCGCCTGGAACGACCGGGTCCAGGAGCGCATGAAGCGCACGGTGTGGAACACCGGCGGCTGCACCAGCTGGTACCTGGACGCCGCCGGCCGCAACACCACCGTCTGGCCGGGCACGACCAGCGAGTTCCGGCGGGCGACGCGGCGCGTGGACCTGATGGAGTACCGGGTGCTGCGGCCCCCGGCCGGCGCCCCCGCGGACGCGGAGACGGCGGCGGGGGCGGACGAGGCGAAGGCCGGGGTGACCGCGTGACCCCGCGCCGCCCCGCCGCGCCCGGCACCCCGCCCGCCCCCGGCCGCGTTCTGACCGTCCGCTCCGCCGACGGCGCCCGGCTCCACGTCGAGGTGCACGGACCCGGCGGCGACCCGCACGCCCCGGCCGTCGTCCTCGTCCACGGCTGGACCTGCTCCACCGCGTTCTGGGCGGCGCAGATCCGCGCCCTGGCCGCCGACCACCGCGTCATCGCCTACGACCAGCGCGGCCACGGACGCAGCCCGGCCCACCCGGCCTGCGGCACCGGCGCCCTCGCCGACGACCTGGAAGCCGTACTGGAGGCCACCCTCGCCCCGGGTGAGCGGGCCGTGATCGCCGGCCACTCCATGGGCGGCATGACGGTGATGGCCGCGGCCGACCGGCCCGCCCTGCGGGCACGCGCGGCGGCCGTCCTGTTGTGCAGCACCGGCAGTTCCCGGCTGGCCGCCTCCGCGCGGGTGCTCCCGCTGCGGGAGGGCCGGGCGCGGACCTGGCTGACCCGCCGGATCCTGCTGTCCCGGGCCCGGCTCGGACCGGTCACACCGCTCTCGCTGCGCGTCCTCAAGTACGGGATCACCGGCCCGGGTTCGGCCCCGCACGTGGTGGAGACCTGCGCCCGGATCGTGCACGCCTGCCCCGGCGCGGTGCGCCACGCCTGGGCGCGGGTGCTGGACCGCCTCGAACTCGACGACGCGGTGCGGCGGTTGACGGCGCCCACGGAGGTCCTGGTCGGCGCGGCCGACCGGCTGACGCCGCCGGCGCACGCCCGCGCGCTGGCCGCCGCGTTGCCCGACTGCCGGGGCGTCACCGAGCTGCCCGGCATCGGCCACATGACGCCCGTCGAGGCACCGGAGCAGGTCACCGGGCGCATACGGGCGCTCGCCGCCGCCCATCTGCCCGCCGGTGTCCCCATGTCCGCCGTACACGCCGAGGAGAGCGCATGAGCAGGGTCAGCCTGGAAGGACGGGTCGCCGTCGTCACCGGAGCGGCGCGGGGCGTCGGGGAGCTGCTGGCGCGCAAGCTGTCCGCGCGCGGGGTGCGGCTCGCGCTGGTCGGGCTGGAGCCGGACGCGCTCAAGCGGGTGTCCGGGCGGCTGCACAGCGACAGCGGCCACTGGTACGCCGACGTCACCGACCACGAGGCGATGGCACGGGTCGCCCAGGAGGTGAAGGAACGGTTCGGCAGGGTGGACATCGTGGTCGCCAACGCGGGCGTCGCCACCGGCGGGCCCTTCGCCGACTCCGATCCCGAGGCGTGGCGGCGGGTGATCGAGGTCAACCTGATCGGGTCGGCGGTGACGGCCCGCGCCTTCCTGCCGTCGCTGGTGGAGAGCCGGGGCTACCTGCTCCAGGTCGCCTCCCTGGCCGCCCTCACGCCCGCCCCGATGATGACGGCGTACTGCGCGTCCAAGTCCGGTGTGGAGGCGTACGCGCACAGCCTGCGCGCCGAGGTCGGCTACCGGGGCGTGAAGGTCGGCGTCGGCTATCTGTCGTGGACCGACACCGACATGGTGCGCGGCGCGGACCGGGACGACGTGATGCGGGAGTTGCGGCAGCGGCTGCCGTGGCCGTCGAACAAGACCTATCCGCTGGGCCCGGCCGTCGACCGGCTCGTCGAGGGTATCGAGCGGCGGGCCACGCACGTCTACGGTCAGTGGTGGCTGCGCGGCATGCAGGGCGTGCGCGGCGCCCTGCCGGCGCTCATCGGAGCGGTCGGCGGGCGGGAGATGCGGCGCTTCGCGGACCGGCTCACCGGCATGCGCATGGGCCTGGTCGGCGCGGGCGGCGCGGCCGACGAAGAGCACCGGACGAACCCCGTCCGCGCGGGCGGCGCGGCCGGCGAACAGCACCGGGCGACCGTGGACACGAAGCGTCACTGATCGACATGCGCGGGGTCACCGCCCATGTGAATCTGATCGGGCCCGATCCCGTCCGGCACGGGAACGGGCCCGATGTCCCCACCCACTACGGGAGTGAACCCACATGGGCATGAAGGACCAGTTCCAGGAGAAGTCCGAACGGCTGCAGGAGCAGGCGCGCCAGCGGGCCGAGCAGGCCAAGGAGCAGGTGCAGAACCGCCGTCGTCGGGACGACGACGAGACGGACACCGAGCGGCAGGCCCAGCAGGACCGCCTCAGCCAGGACTACGACGCCTGACGCGTCGCCGAAGCGGAAGGGGCGCCCCTCGGTGTGGGGCGCCCCTTCTCTCATGCCCCGTCGCGGTCCGCCCTGTCGCGGTCCGCCCTGTCGCGGTCCGCCCTGTCGCGGTCCGCCCGGTCACGGCCGCGGCGGCAACGGGGGCCGGGTCCGGTCCGGCACGTCCCGGTAGTCCGGCGGCGTGGCCGGCGGGTTGGTCTCCAGCAGCTCCAGTGCCAGCCGGACCGCGTCGCCCAGCACCGGGTAGCGGCCCTCGGCCCAGTCCAGCGGGGTGCGCAGCGCCTCCAGGTCGGGGGCGACGCCGTGGTTCTCCACCGACCAGCCGTAGGCGTCGAACCAGGCGGCGTTCATCGGCACCGTGATGAGCGTGCCGTCCCCGAGGCGGTGCCGCCCGGTCATGCCGACCACGCCGCCCCAGGTGCGCTGGCCGACCACCGGGCCCAGCTTCAGCAGCTTGAAGGCGGCGGTGATCATGTCGCCGTCGGAGGAGGTCGCCTCGTCCGCCACCGCCACGACCGGGCCCCGGGGCGCGTTGGAGGTGTACGACACCGGCTGGGCGTTGCGGGTCAGGTCCCAGCCCAGGATGGTGCGGGTCAGCTTCTCGATGACGAGTTCGCTGATGTGCCCGCCCGCGTTGCCGCGCACGTCCACGATGAGCGCCGGCCGGGAGACCTCCATGCGCAGATCGCGGTTGAACTGCGCCCAGCCCGACCCGCCCATGTCGGGGATGTGCAGATAGCCGCACCGCCCGTCGCTCAACTCCCGCACCACCTCGCGGCGTTTGGTCACCCAGTCCTGGTAGCGCAGCGGCCGGTCGTCGATCAGCGGCACGACGGCGACCCGCCGGGACGGCCCCCCGGCCTCCGGCTCGAACGTCAGCTCCACGGTCGTCCCGCCCGCACCCGCCAGCAGCGGATACGGCCCGGCCACCGGGTCGACCGGCCGGCCGTCCACATGGGTCAGGACGGAGCCCTCGCGGATACCGGTCCCGGCCAGCGGGGAGCGGGCCCGGGAGTCGGAGGAGTCGCCCGGCAGGATCCGCTTGACGAGCCACCGCCCCTGCCGGCACACGAAGTTGGCGCCCAGCAGGCCCTGCCAGCGCTGGTACTGCGGCGGGCCCTCGTTGCGGCGGGCGGCGGAGACGTAGGCGTGGGAGGTGCCCAGCTCGCCCAGCACCTCCCGCAGCAGATCCGCGAACTCGTCCGGCGTGGCGACCCGTTCGACCAGCGGGCGGTACTGCGCCAGCACCGCCTCCCAGTCGATGCCGCACATGCCCGGATCCCAGAAGAAGGCGCGGATCAGCCGCCCCGCCTCCGCGTACGCCTGCCGCCACTCCGCGCCCGGGTCGACCTGGTGCAGGACGCGGCGCAGGTCGATCCAGGTGGTGGAGTCGCTGTCGCCGGCCTCCGTGGCGGGCACCGCGCGCAGGTCGCCCTCGTCCAGGACGACCAGCCGGGTGCCGTCCCCGCTGACCGCGAAGGAGTCCAGGTGGCCCACGAGTTCGGTCTTCTTCGCCTTGGCCAGGCCGAAGTGCTCCAGGGTGGGCCGCTCGCTGGGGTCGTTGGGGTTGGCGAACGTCTCGCCGAGCGCGCCCGAGATCGGCCAGCGCAGCCAGACCAGCCCGCCGCCCGCCACCGGGCGCAGCGCCGAGTACTTGGAGGCGGTGACCGGGAACGGGGTGACCCGGTTCTCCAGGCCCTCCACCTCGACGGTCACCGCACCGCCCTCGCCGGGCTCGTCCTCCGCCGGGTCCAGCCCGCCGGCGGCGGGGCGGCCCTCGGGATTCAGCGCGAACGGGGAGGGGGTCGCCGACGACAGGGGCACCAGATACGGGCGGCAGCCCAGCGGGAAGGACAGGTCCCCGGTGTGCACGTCGTACACCGGGTCGAAGCCGCGCCAGGACAGGAACGCCAGATAGCGGCCGTCGCGCGTGAAGACCGGGTTCTCGTCCTCGAAGCGGCCGTTGGTGACGTCCACGACGAACCCGTCCTTGATCCGGGCCATCCTGATCTGCCGCAGCGTCCGCCCGATGCCCGGGTGCGACCACGTCAGCCACGCCCCGTCCGGGGAGAAGGCGAGGTCCCGCACCGGCCCGTTGTCCGACCGGACCAGCTCGGTGACGTCCTCGCCCTCCGGCCCGCCGCCCGGTTCCCCGGGGGCGTCCGCCACGGCGGCCGTCTCCTCGGGGACCGGCAGCAGCAGCAGTCTCCCGTCGTGCGAGGCGACGGCGAGCCGCTCGCCCTCGGGGTCCGCCGCCATCTCCAGCACCCGGCCCAGCTTCCCGGAGGCCAGCCGCCGCGCCGCGCGGCCCCCGGTCGCCCGGGGCAGATACGCGATCTCCACGGCGTCCTCGCCGTCCGCGTCGGTCACGTACGCGATCCGCCCGCTCGCCCCGAGCATCTCCGGCAGCCGCACCCGCACCCCGGGGGTGTCGGCGAGGGTGCGCGCCGGGCCGTCGCGGTGGGTGAGCCAGTACAGGCTGCCCCGTACCACGACGGCGCTGGCGCGGCCCGTCTCGTCGACGGAGAGACCGGCCACGTGCTGGGCGGCGGGCACCTGGTAGACGCGCCGCCCCGCGCGCGGCCCGCTCAGCCGCACCTCCAGCCGGCGCGGCCGCGCGCCGGGGGACAGGTCGTCGACGATCCACAGCTCGCCCGCGCACTGGTACACCACCCGCGTGCCGTCCGAGGCGGCGTGCCGGGCGTAGAAGGCGTCGTGGTCGGTGTGGCGGCGCAGACCGGAGCCGTCGTACGCGCAGGAGTAGAGGTTGCCGACGCCCTCGTGGTCGGAGAGGAAGGCGATCCGGCCGCCGACGAACATCGGCGACTGGAGGTGGCCGCCGAGGTCGGGCAGCAGCCGCTGCCCGTGCAGCCACAGCCGGCCCGTCGCGCCGCCCCGGTACCGCTTCCACGAGGCCGGTTCGTGCGGCGGGGTGCCGGTGAGCAGCAGGGTCCTGCGCTCACCGTCGAGGTCGGCGACCTGGAGATCGCTGACCGGGCCCCAGGGAAGCTTGCGGCCGGGGTCGCCGCCGGGGGCAATCTTGTAGGCCCAGGTGAGGTGGGAGAACGGCTCGCCGTGGGAGGAGACCGCGAGGACGGCGGCCTCCGCGTCCGGGTCGGCCGGCGCCCAGCCGCACACCCGGGCGTCCATGCTGCCCCAGTGGCTGAGCCGGCGGCCCGGCCCGCCGTCCACCGGCACCAGATGGACCTCCGGGACCAGGCTGCGCCAGCTGGTGTACGCGATGTGCCGGCCGTCGGGCGAGAAGCGGGGGTGGCCGGCCTTGGCGCGGTCGACGGTGAGCCGCCAGGCGCGGCCCGGGCCGTCGAGGGGGGCGAGCCAGAGGTCGTCCTCGGCCACGAAGCACAGGAGGTCGCCACTGAGGTGCGGAAGGCGCAGATAGCTCACCTTTCCCATGCTTTGCCGGGGGCAGGGCGCGGGCAACTCGGGCGCCGCCGCCCCCTCCGCCACGCCCCTGCTCACCCCCGCGCGGGCGCCCCGCTTATGCGGCCTTCACAGGCGTGACCGAGCACACGTACGAAACCGTTTCGTTTCGTTTGGCACCGGGGATACAGTCTTCATGTACGAGAAGTCCGTTGTCGTCCGAAGACCCGAAGCGGGAAGGTGAGGGAGATGGCCGAGGTCGCGACCGCGCGCCGCAGCCGGATCACCCCCGAGCGCGCGGCCGAGCTGTACGCGGCCGTGCTCGACCTGCTGAGGGAGGTCGGCTACGACGCCCTGACCATGGACGCCGTGGCCGCCCGCACCCGGTCCAGCAAGGCGACGCTCTACCGCCAGTGGGGCGGCAAGCCCGAGCTGGTCGTCAGAGCGCTGCGCCACGGCAAGCCGGGCAGCGTCGCCGACGTCGACACCGGCTCCCTGCGGGGCGACCTGCACGCGCTGGCGACCCGTGAGGACGACTGCGCCATGGAACAGAACTCCGCGCTGGTGCGGGGCCTGGCCATGGCGGTGCACATGAACCCGGATCTGCGGCGGGCGTTCAGGGAACTGCTCATCGAACCGGAGATGGCGGAGTTCCGGCGGGTGCTGCGGCGCGCGATCGAGCGCGGCGAGATCCGCGAGGACGCGCCCGCGCTGGGTTACGTCGTGCACATGCTGGTCGGCGCGTTCGTCACCCGCGCACTGATCGACGATCTGCCGCCCACCCAGACGTTCCTGCGCTCGTACATCGACGCCGTGGTCCTCCCCGCCCTCGGCGCACCCACCCCCTGACCCGTCCCCGCGAGTCATCACCCACCTGACGTCACCGCTCACGTCGTCGGGCCGATCACCTCTGCCCCGAAGACCCCATGCCAGACCCCACGACCTGACCGGGAGTACGCCCTCGTGGCCACGTTCCTTTACCGAATCGGTCGCCTCGCCTTCCGGCGACGCCACTTCGTCGCCTTGATATGGGTGGCGCTGCTGACCCTGGCCGGCGTCGGCGCGGCCACCGCCCCGCCCGCGGGCAGCACCTCCTTCTCCATCCCCGGCACCGAGGCGCAGAAGGCCTTCGACCTGCTCGAAGAGCGCTTCCCCGGGGCCAGCGCCGACGGGGCGACCGCCCGTGTCGTCTTCAAGGCGCCCACCGGCGAGACGATGTCGGACGCCGGGAACAAGGCGACCGTGCGGAAGGCCGTCCGGGAGCTGTCCGACGGCTCCGAGGTCGCCTCCGTCACCGACCCCTACACCGCGAACGCCGTCAGCAAGGACGGCGCCATCGCGTACACGCAGGTGAAGTACGACGTCTCCGGCATGGAGCTGGAGGAGTCCACCAAGGACGCCCTCCAGGACGCGGCGCAGCAGGCGCGGGACGCCGGGCTGACCGTGGAGATCGGCGGTGACGCGCTCAGCACCGTCCCGGAGACCGGCGCCACGGAGATCATCGGCATCGCGATCGCCGCCGTCGTCCTCGTCATCACCTTCGGCTCGCTGGTCGCGGCCGGGCTGCCGCTGCTGACGGCCCTGATCGGCGTCGGCATCGGCGTCGCCTCGATCACGGCGCTGGCCAGCGCGCTGGACCTGGGATCCACCACCTCCACGCTGGCGATGATGATCGGCCTGGCGGTCGGCATCGACTACGCCCTGTTCATCGTCTCCCGCTACCGCGCCGAGCTGGCCGAGGGCCGCGAGCGCGAGGAGGCCGCCGGCCGGGCCGTCGGCACCGCGGGCTCGGCCGTCGTCTTCGCCGGCCTGACCGTGGTCATCGCCCTGGTGGGCCTCGCCGTCGTCAACATCCCGATGCTCACCAAGATGGGCGTCGCCGCCGCCGGCACCGTCGCCATAGCGGTCCTGATCGCCCTCACCATGATCCCCGCGCTGCTCGGCTACGCGGGCCGCAAGGTCCGCCCGGCCGGCGAGAAGAGCAGGCTGCTGGGCGGCGGCCGGACCGCCGCCAAGCCCGCCAGGCCGAACCTGGGCACCCGCTGGGCGAACTTCGTCGTACGCCGCCCGGTGGCCGTCCTGCTGCTCGGTGTGGTCGGGCTGGGCGCGGCGGCCGTCCCCGCCGCCTCCCTGGAGCTGGGCCTGCCCGACGAGGGCTCCCAGCCCACCTCCACGACCCAGCGCCGCGCCTACGACCTGCTCTCCGAGGGCTTCGGCCCCGGTTTCAACGGCCCGCTCATGGTCGTGGTCGACGCCAAGGCGAGCGACGCCCCGAAGGCGGCGTTCACCGATGTCGTGGGCGAGATCAAGGGCCTGGAGGACGTGGCGGCGGTGACCCCGCCCGTGCCCAACAAGGCCGGTGACACCGCGACGATCACGGTCGTCCCCCAGTCCAAGCCGTCGTCCGTCACCACCGAGGACCTGGTCCACTCCATCCGCGACGCGGGCGCCGGCGTCAAGGCCGACACCGGCGCGAGCGTCCTGGTCACCGGCTCGACGGCGATGAACATCGACGTCAGCCAGAAGCTCAACGACGCGCTGCTGCCGTATCTGGTGCTGGTCGTCGGCCTGGCGTTCCTGCTTCTGATCGTCGTCTTCCGCTCGGTGCTGGTCCCGCTGAAGGCGGCCCTCGGCTTCCTGCTGTCGGTCCTCGCGGCCCTCGGCGCGGTCGTCGCCGTCTTCCAGTGGGGCTGGCTGGCGAACCTGATGGGCGTCGAGGAGACCGGCCCGGTGATGTCGATGATGCCGATCTTCATGGTCGGCGTGGTCTTCGGTCTCGCCATGGACTACGAGGTGTTCCTCGTGACCCGGATGCGGGAGGCGTACGTGCACGGCGAGTCGCCCGCCCAGGCGGTCGTGACCGGCTTCCGGCACGGCGCGCGGGTCGTCACCGCCGCGGCCGTCATCATGATGGCCGTCTTCGCGGGCTTCATCGGATCCTCCGAGGCGATGGTCAAGATGATCGGCTTCGGCCTGGCGATCGCCGTCTTCTTCGACGCGTTCATCGTCCGCATGGCGCTCGTCCCGGCGGTCCTGGCCCTCCTCGGCCGCAGGGCCTGGTGGCTCCCGAAGTGGCTGGACCGGGCCCTGCCCAACGTCGACGTCGAGGGTGAGGGGCTGCGCGCGCAGGCCGACCCCGACGAGAAGCGGGAGGCCGTGCGCGTCTGACGCGACGGCGCCCGGCAAGGGACCGGCCGGTGAGGGCTCCGTGGGGACGGAGAGCCCTCACCGGCCGCTTTTCTCGCCCAGGACGGGCCCTAGACGTGGATCGGGTGGGAGACCCGCCCCGACGCCTGGTCGATCTCTCCGTGCGCCTTGTCCAGCAGCCGCATCGCGAGCTCGTTCAGCGCGCGGGCGCCGGCGATCTCCTCGCCGACCCGCGGCTGATTGGCGTCGGAGCCGTGACGGCTGGCGCGCCCGTGTGCCCGGATCGCGGTCCCGTCGGGCAGGCGCACCATGGCGACTGCTTTGGTGTGCTGGTCGTCCTCCATGAACTCCAGCTCGACATGCCATCCCACAGCGGTGTGCATCATGACGTTCACCTCCGGAAACCCCTGTTTCCAGGGTGCTCCTCGGGGCGCGTCGGCGCACCCACGCGGCGGGCCCGTCCGGCGCGCGGCCCCCGCCGGGGGCGCAGGGCTCACGCGGTGTGTTCGCGCACGTCCACGAGGGTGGCCCCGGCGTGGGCGACGAGGTCCCCGGGCGCCATCGGGAAGACGGCGTGCGGCGTCCCGGCGGCGGCCCAGACGACGTCGTGCGCGAGGAGGGAGCGGTCGGCGAGGACACGGGTCCTGGTCCGGTGCCCGAAGGGCGGCACGCCGCCGATGGCGTACCCGGTGGTCTCGCGGACGGCCTTGGCGTCGGCCCGCGTGACCTTCCGGGCGCCGAGGGCCTCGCGCACCCGCTCCACGTCGACGCGGGAGGCCCCGTCCATCAGCACCAGCACCGGCTCCCCCGCCCCGGGCCCCGGGCCGGTCCCCTCCCCCGTGCCGTCCCCGGGCGCTCCCCAGGCCGCGAAGATGAGCGACTTGCAGATCTGGCTGAGCTCGCACCCGATCGCGGCGGCGGCCTCGGCGGCGGTGCGGGTGGCCTCCGGGAAGGTGCGGACGCGGGCGTTCACCTCGTTCAGGCCGAGTACGCGGAGGGCTTCGGCGAAACGGGGGTGGGCTGCGGAGTCGGTGGTCGTCATGGGCCGCACGTTAGTGGGGCGCGCGGGGGCCACGCGACCGAGTTCACGCGTCCCCGGCCGCACGGCCGGGGGCCGGGAGGCCCCGGGGTCAGGCGCCCTGGGCCAGTGCCTCCCGCACCGCCCGCACCAGCGCCTGCGCCCGCGGGTCGGCCGTCACCGTCTTGCGGAAGCCGTTGGTCACATAGCCGAAGGCGATCCCCGACTCCGGGTCGGCGAAGCCGAGGGCGCCCCCGCGGCCGGGATGGCCGAAGGAGCCCGGGGACAGGAACGGCGAGGCGCTGCCGTGCAGCATGTACCCGAGGCCGAAGCGGCTGTTGACGACCAGCACGCGGTC
Source organism: Streptomyces sp. NPDC052020 (assembly GCF_040680575.1). Taxonomy (NCBI): domain Bacteria; kingdom Bacillati; phylum Actinomycetota; class Actinomycetes; order Kitasatosporales; family Streptomycetaceae; genus Streptomyces; species Streptomyces sp. NPDC052020. Next base: position 18,098 of record NZ_JBFAWY010000051.1, on the reverse strand, counting down.
GGCTCCCGCCGACTCCTCGGCGCGGGCCAGCGCCACCGTCTCCGGGTCGAACAGCCGGACCGCGCCGGTCCCGCCGCCCGTCTCCACCTCGCCGGCCAGCGCCGCGTAGAAGCGGGCCAGCCCGTCGGCGGTGGCGATGCCGTTGGTGGCGGGCAGGGCGGCCGCCCGGTAGGCCGGGTCGTTCTGGTCGGGGAACGGGGTGATCGCGGCGAAGGCGCGCCGGGTGAGGGAGTCCGGGTCCTGGTAGGCGTCGGTGACCGCGCGCTTGGGCCGCAGCCGCAGGCCCCCGGCCGGCTCGGGCCCCTCGACGGGACCGACCCGCCCCGCCCGGCCCGCCTGCTCCGGCGGCAGCCCCAGCCACAGATCCAGTCCCAGCGGGGCGGCGATCTCCGCGGCGATCCACTCGCCGGTGCCGCGCCCGGTCACCCGCCGCACCAGTTCGTCGACCATCCAGCCGTACGTCAGCGCGTGGTAGCCGTGGTCCGTGCCCGGCTCCCACACCGGTGCCTGCCCGGCCACCGCCTCCGGGCCGCGCGCCGGGTCCAGCGCCTCCCGGGGCGTGAGCGGACGGTCGAGCACCGGCAGCCCGGCCCGGTGGTTCAGCACATGCCGGACCAGGACCTTCTCCTTGCCGTGCGCCTTGAACTCCGGCCAGTACCGCCCGACCGGCGCGTCCAGGTCCAGCTCCCCGCGCTGGCGCAGCAGCAGCGGTACGGCGGCGGCGACGCCCTTGGTCGCCGACCGCATCACCTGGGCCGTGCCCCGCTCCCACGGTGCCCCGCCGTCGACGTCCCTCGTCCCGCCCCACAGGTCGACGACCTTGCGCCCGTGCCGGTAGACGGCGACCGCGGCGCCCCGCTCCCCGAGCGCGGCGAAGTTCCCCGCGAACGCGTCCCTGACCGGCTCGAACCCCTCGGCCACCGTGCCGTTCACGACCACGTCCACGTCCACGCCCGCACACTCCTCCGACTCGCCTGCGACAGCGGATGCAACACGCGGCCGCCGCCTGCGATTCCTGTGCCCCGCCGGCCGAACACAATCGTTACGTCGGTGTTGTGCGGGCGGCGTCCTCGCAGTGACCCGTCACACGGCTGTGGTGCGTCCGCCTCACGCGCGGCCCGGAGCGGCCGGGCGGGCGCCCGCGACCGACGCCGGGTCGAAGCCGAAGGGCAGCTCCAGCCGGTGGGCGCGCATCAGCGCCTCGTCGGACAGCAGCTCGGCGGTCGGGCCGTCGGCCGCGATCACGCCCTCGCTGAGGATCAGGGAGCGCGGGCACAGTTCCAGGGCGTAGGGCAGGTCGTGGGTGACCATCAGGACGGTCACGTCGAGCGCCCGCAGGATGTCGGCCAGCTCGCGGCGGGAGGCCGGGTCGAGGTTGGAGGACGGCTCGTCCAGGACGAGGATCTCCGGCTCCATCGCCAGTACGGTGGCCACCGCCACCCGGCGGCGCTGCCCGAAGGAGAGGTGGTGCGGCGGCCGGTCCCGGAAGGCGCCCATGCCGACCAGGTCCAGCGCCCGGTCCACGCGCTCCTCCAGCTCCGCGCCCCGCAGCCCGGCCGCCGCCGGGCCGAACGCCACGTCCTCCCGCACGGTCGGCATGAAGAGCTGGTCGTCGGGGTCCTGGAAGACGATCCCGACCCGGCGCCGGATCTCCGCCATGTGCCGGTCCGCGACGGGCAGTCCGGCGACCGTCACCGTGCCGGTGCCGCCGCCGAGGATGCCGTTGAGGTGCAGCACCAGGGTCGTCTTGCCGGCGCCGTTGGGGCCGAGCAGCGCGACCCGCTCGCCCCGTGCGATCGAGAAGTCGACGCCGAAGAGGGCCTGGTGCCCGTCGGGGTAGGCGAAGGCGAGGCCCGAGACCTCCAGGGAAGCGGTCGCAGTGGTCACAGGGTCCATCCCAGCAGACAGACCGCCAGCGCGGCCAACGGGAGGGCGAGCGCGTACGACCACTGCGCCCGGGACGCGGTCACCTCGTCGATGACCGGCATGGCACCGGCGTAGCCGCGGCTCACCATCGCCAGGTGCACCCGCTCGCCCCGCTCGTAGGAGCGGATGAACAGCGCGCCCGCCGACTTCGCCAGCACCCCCCAGTGCCGCACGCCCTTCGCCTCGAAGCCGCGCGACTGACGGGCGATCCGCATGCGCCGCATCTCGTCCGTGATCACGTCCCCGTACCGGATCATGAAGGAGGCGATCTGCACCAGCAGCGGCGGCAGCCTCAGGCGCTGGAGGCCGAGCAGCAGGGCGCGCAGCTCGGTGGTGGCGGCCAGCAGGACGGAGGCGGCGACGCCGAGGGTGCCCTTGGCCAGGACGTTCCAGGCGCCCCACAGGCCGTGCGCGCTCAGCGACAGCCCCAGGACCTCGACCCGCTCGCCCTCGGCCACGAACGGCATCAGCACCGCGAAGGCGACGAACGGCACCTCGATCAGCAGCCGCTTGAGCAGGAAGCCGGCCGGGACGCGGGCCGCGCGGGCCACCGCCGCGAGCAGCACGGCGTACAGGCCGAACGCCCACATCGCCTCCCGCGGCGTCGACACCACGACGACCACGAAGGCGAAGACGGCGGCGAGTTTGGTGTGCGGCGGCAGCCGGTGCACGGGGGAGTGCCCCTGCCGGTACAGCCGGTGCGCGTGGCCCGCGCCCATCTCAGACGCCCGTGCTCGTCGACGTCGGGGACACGTCGCGGGTACGGCGCCGGCGCACCGCCCAGAAGACCGTGCTGCCCGCGACGACGGTCACGCCGACGCCGATCACGCCGGCGAGGCCGCCGGACAGGCGGGCGTCGCCGACGTCCTCGACGCCGTAGTCGGCGAGCGGGGAGCCGGCGGCCGCGTGCTCCTCGGCCTTCTTGTCGATGCCCTGGTCGGCGGCGACCTTCTCCAGTCCGTCGGGGCTGGCGGAGGCGTAGAAGCTGACGAACCCGGCCAGCGCGAGCGAGGTGACCAGGCCGGTGATCCACAGCTTGCGGGGGGACCGGGCCGTGGCCGGGACGGTGACCGGCTGGACGGCCGGCGCGTCGACCAGCTCGCCGTTCACCCGCAGCTTCAGCTTCCGCGTCAGCCCGCGGGCGCCGTACACCAGGTCGGGGCGTACGGCGATGACGGCGCCGACGGTGAGCGCGGTGATCACGGCCTCGCCGATGCCGATGAGGACGTGCACGCCGATCATGGCGGTGGCGACCTTGCCGATCGCGACGTCCGTGGTGCCGCCCACCCAGTACAGGAGCGTGAAGGCGAGGGCGGCGGCCGGGACGGAGAGGAGGGCGGCGGCGAAGGAGGCCGCGGTCACCGACCGGCGGGAGCGCGGCAGCACCTTCACCAGGCCCCGGAAGACGGCGTAGGCGACGGCGGTGGTCACGATCGCCATGTCGGTGATGTTCACGCCGAGCGCGGTCAGGCCGCCGTCGGCGAAGAGGACGCCCTGCATGAGCAGGACGACGGAGACGCACAGGACCCCGGTGAAGGGGCCCACGAGTATCGCGGCGAGCGCACCGCCCAGCAGATGGCCGCTGGTCCCCGCCGCCACGGGGAAGTTCAGCATCTGCACCGCGAAGATGAACGCCGCCACCAGCCCGGCCAGCGGGGCCGCGCGCTCCTGCCCGAGCTCGCGGCGCGCGCCGCGCAGGCTGACGGCGATGGCGCCGGCGGCGGCGACCCCGGTCACGGCGGAGGTCGGGGCGTTGATGAATCCGTCCGGTACGTGCACCTGTCGATGATAGGCCGCTGTTGCAAAGGGCTTGCAAGAGCGAGGAGCTGTCGTATCCACCTGCGATATATCGATGCCCCGAGGTGTAAATCGGAATATATGGGACACGGGAGTGGGGTGGGCACACGGTCCACACCGGTGACAGAAGGTAAGGGGCCGTCCGATGTCCGTAGTCGAGCAGTACGCGCGAGCCCACGTCCTCACCGACGCCGACCTGCCGGACGAGGAGGGCGGCGGGGCCGTACCGGTCGTGCTCCGGTACGACCCCGAGGACGATCCGCGGTCGGTGTGCGTCGCACTGCCCGGACGCGGCTCCTGCCGGTGGACCTTCTCGCGGGCGCTGCTGGAACAGGGACTGCGGGCGCCGGCCGGGAACGGCGAGGTGCGGGTCTGGCCGTGCGGACGGGTGCGGGCCGTGGTGGAGTTCCACTCCGCGGACGGCTGCTCGGTGGTCGAGTTCGACACCGAGGCGCTGCTGCGGTTCCTGCGCCGGACCTACACGGCGGCCACGGCCGCGGCGACGGAGCCGGTGGCGCGCTGAGGACACCGCCGTCCGGGCGGCGCCGCCGGCCTCAGCCGCCCTGCCGGAGCAGCGCCGCCACGATCGGCCCGGCCGTGTCGCCGCCGTGGCCGCCCGCCTGGACGACGCCCGCCGCGGCCAGGTCGCCCCGGTAGGCGGTGAACCAGCCGTTCGGCTTCTCCTGGCCGTCCACCTCCGCCGAGCCGGTCTTCGCGCCGGCGTCCGCGCCCAGCCCGGACATCGCCTGGGCCGCCGTGCCGGAGGCGGCCGTGTACGTCATCAGCTCGCGCAGCTGCGCCAGCGTGGCGGCGGGCATCGTGCGCGAGGCGGTGGCGAGCTTGCGCCCGTCGACCGACGGGGAGACCAGGTACGGCTGGTGGAAGGTGCCCGTCTTCACGGTCGCCGACACCGACGCCATGTTGAGCGGGTTCATCCGCACCCCGCCCTGCCCGATGAGGGAGGCGGCCATCGGGGCGGCGCTCTGCACCGGCACCGCGCCGTCGAAGGTGGGCACCCCGACCGACCAGTTGTCCATCGACAGGCCGAAGACCTGCTGGGCCTGCTTGGTCAGGTCGTCGTTCTTCAGCTTCGGGGCCTGGCTGATGAAGGCGGTGTTGCAGGAGCGCGCGAAGCTCGCCCGGAACGTGCCGTTCTTGATCTCGAACTTGTCGTCGTTCTGGAACTTCCAGCCGCCGTAGGAGAAGTACTTCGGGCAGGGGTGCTTGGCGTCCACCGACGCCAGGCCCTTGTCGATCAGCAGCGACGCGGTGACGACCTTCATCGTCGAGCCGGGGGCCAGCGCCCCCTGGAAGGCGGTGTTGAAGCCGTGGCCGCTGTTGGCGACCGCCAGGATCTCCCCGGTGGAGGCGCGCAGCACGACCACCGAGGCCCGCGCCTTCTTCGCGACCTGCGCCTCGGCGGACGCCTGGAGGGCCGGGTCCAGCGTGGTCCGCACCGTGCCGGGCGTGCCCTCGCTGAGCTCCAGCAGCGTCTTGTCGGAGACCTTCCTCGCCTGCGACTCCTTGCCGCGCACCACCCGCAGTTCCACGCCGGCCGTGCCGCCCGCGATCTTGCCGTACTTCTCGCGCAGCCCGTCCAGGACCGTGCCCAGCGAGGGGTACTTCGCGGCCGTGATCTCCCCGCCGTCGCGGTCCAGCGCCTTCACCGGCGGCGTCCCGGCCTCCCCGGTGACCAGCCGGTCGCCGTCGGCGAGGGCCGGGTGGACGACGGAGGCGTGCCAGTCGACGCGCGGCTCACCGTCGCCGGCGCGCCGTACCACCGTCAGCGCGCTGTCGTACGCGAACGGCGTGCCGGTCTCCCCGTAGGACACCGTCGCCTTGACGGAGAACGGGACCTTCGCCCCGGCCGGCGTGCCCGGGGTGAGGGCGGGGTTCCTGATCCGGGCTTCCTCGGCGTAGCCGTTGAGCAGCGCCGCGGCGGCCTTGGGGTCGTCGGTCGCGGCGGCGGCCTCGGCGACGCGGCCCCGCTGCCAGGCGGTGAGGAAGGCGCGGGCGGCCCGGGTCACCTCGGCGGCCGTCAGGGGGCCGGTCTTGACCTCCTTCTCGGCCGCCGCCGGCCGGGTGCCGTCCCCGGCCGCCGCCCCGTCGTACAGCGCGTAGGCGGCGACCCCGCCGGCGCCGGCGACGACCGCGGCGATCACCCCGCCGAGCACGGCTGGTCTCGTCTTCCGTCGCTCGGCGACGCGCTTCCTGTTGCCCACTGCTCTTTTCCGTTCCTCCGTCGATCCCAGGGGTGCTCGGCCCTCGGTGCGCCGGACGCGCCGGGTGTCCCCGCGCTTCCGACGACCCTCACGCTCGCGGCGGCCCTCACGGTTCCAACGACGGCCGCACCCTTCGGTCCCGTCCGGCGCGGCGGGTTCAGCCGCCTGCCCGCAGCACGTCCGCCACGATCGGACCGGCCGCGTCGCCGCCGTGGCCGCCCTCCTCGGTCATGGCCGCCGCCGCCAGGTCGTCGCGGAAGGCGGTGAACCAGCTGTTGGACGTGGCCTGCCGGTCCACCTCCGCCGAACCGGTCTTCGCGCCGATGTCCCCGCCGAGCCCCGCCATCGCCTCCCGGCCGGTGCCCTGCGTGGCGGTCAGCCGCATCATCTGCTTGAGCTGGGCGGCGGTGCCCGCCGGCAGGCCCTGGGCGGTGGCCAGCCGCCGCCCGTCGAGGTCGGGGGAGACCAGATAGGGCTGGCGGAAGGTGCCCGTGATGGCGGTGGCGGTCACCGAGGCCATGTTCAGCGGGTTCATCTGCACCTGCCCCTGCCCGATGGCGTTCGCGGCGCGGTCGGGGCCGCCGGAGGCGGGCACCCGGCCGTCGAAGGAGGCGATCCCGGTCTGCCAGTCGTCGCGCCCGAGCCCGAACCGCTCCTCGGCCTCCGCGGTCAGGGAGGCGTCCGTCAGCGGCTCCTCGTCGACGAGCTTGATGAAGGCCGTGTTGCAGGAGCGCTGGAAGCTGCCTGCCAGCGTCGCGTTCTCATCCGGCGGCAGGCCGGGCAGGTTGTGGAAGGTCTGGCTCTGCCAGGTGGCGGTGTCCGGGCAGGGCGCCGGGCCGTTCATCGAGGTCACCCCGTTGTCGATGAGCATCGCCGCCGTGATGATCTTCATGGTGGAGCCGGGCGCGACCTGGCCCTGGAAGGCCGCGTTGAAGCCGTCCGCGCGGTTGTTGGCCACGGCCAGCACCTCGCCGGTGCTGGGCTTGACCGCCACCACCGACGACTCGGCGTACCGCTTCACCGCCCGCTCGGCCGCCGCCTGCACACGCGCGCTGAGCGTGGTGCGCAGGGTGCCGGGCTCGCCCTTCGCCAGGGTGAGCAGGGGCGTGTCGGCGGCCTCCTGGGCGGCGTGCCGGACGACCAGCTCGACGCCGGGCCGGCCGCCCGCCTTGTCGCCGTACTTGGCGCGCAGGGTGTCCAGCACCGGCCCGAGCGAGGGGTACTTCTCCTTCGTGAGCACGCTGCCGTCCCGGCCCACGGCCTCGATCGGCGGGTTCGCCGACTCGGCGGTGACCAGGGTGTCGCCCTCCTTCAGCTCCGGATGGACGACCGACGGCTTCCAGTCGACCAGCGCCCGCCCGGTGGTGACCCCCCGCACCACGGTCAGGGAGCTCTTGTACGTCAGCGGCGCGGACTTCCCCTCGTACGCCACCCGCGCCCGCACGGTGAACGGCACGCTGGTGCCGGCGGCCGCGCCCGGCGTGATGCTCACGTCGGTGATGTGGGCGTCCGCGCCGTACGCCGTCAGCAGCCGCCCGGCCGCCTCGGCGTTGTCGGTGTACGTCGCCGCCGTCGCCGCCTCGCCCTTCTCCCAGGCCGCGAAGAACTTGGCCGAGGCGTCCTCGACCTCCTTCTGGCCCGGCGGACCGGTCCGCACCGGCGCGGGCCCGTTCCCGCCCGTGCCGTTCACCGCCGACACCAGGTTGTAGGCGCCGTACCCGGCCCCGCCCAGCATCACGGCGAACACACCGCCGACGACGGCCGCCTTGACCCCCTTGCCCATCAGGCTGTCCCCTCCCCCCGGGCCCCCACGTTTTCTGAACGTGTTCAGAAAGCCCGTCGTCCGAGCACTGTACGCACAAAGGGGTGACCCGCGGTACGGATGTTTCCGTTTGTTGGCCGAACGGAGACCAGCCGGCTGAACGGCACGTGGGGCAGACCGGGGCGTTCCGGATTACCGGCTCCTGCCCCGGCAAGCTCCCCATGCCGGGGCGGACGGGCCTACACCCAGGTATCCAGCCACATACGTGACCGCCAGTCATCCATCGGGAGGGCGGTGCCGGTGTAGATGGGCCAGAAGTAGATGAAGTTCCAGGCGATCAGCAGCACCAGCACGCCCGCGCCCGCCGCCCCCGCCAGCCGCCGGGCCTCGCTCGAACCGGGCCGGCCGACGATCGCGCCCAGCAGCATCGCCACCGCCAGGCACAGGAACGGCACGAAGACCACGGCGTAGAAGAGGAAGATCGTGCGCTCCTGGTACAGGAACCACGGCAGGTACCCGGCCACCACGCCGCAGGCGATGGCGCCCGCCCGCCAGTCTCGCCGGAACAGCCAGCGCCACAGCACGTACAGGACCGCGAAGCACGCCACCCACCACAGCAGCGGCGTGCCGAGCGCCAGCACCTCGCGGGCGCACTTCCCGCCCGCGTCGGCCGGGCAGCCGTCCTGGCCGGGCGCCGGCGACTCGTAGAAGTAGGAGACCGGGCGGCCCAGGACGATCCAGCTCCACGGGTTGGACTGGTAGGTGTGCGGCGAGGTGAGGCTGGTGTGGAAGTCGAAGACCTGCGTCTCGTAGTGCCACAGGCTCCGCCACCAGTCCGGGAACAGCCAGGACCAGTCGCTGTCCTTGCCGTCGGTGGCCGCCCAGTTGCGGTAGTAGCCGCCGGAGCCGTCGTCGGGGGAGAAGATCCAGCCCGCCCAGGACCACACGTAGGTGACGATCGCGACCGGGACCGTCGACAGGAAGGCCCACCCCAGATCGCGCCGCAGGACCGCCAGGTGCGGCCGGCGCGCGCCCGCCACCCGGCGCGCGGCGACGTCCCACAACACGGCCATCACGCAGAACGCCGCCATGATGTACAGGCCGTTCCACTTGGTGCCGATGGCCAGGCCCAGCATCAGCCCCGCCGCCCAGCGCCACGGCCGCCACCCGAGCCGGGTGGTCTCGGCCGCGTGCGCGTCCGGCCGGACGCGGCCGCCGGCGTCCGCCGGCAGCGCGGCGGCCAGCCGCTCCCGCGCCTTGTCCCGGTCCACGACCAGGCAGCCGAACGCGGCCAGCACGAAGAACATCAGCACGCTGTCCAGCAGCGCGGTGCGGCTCATCACGAAGTGCAGCCCGTCCACCGCCAGCAGCGCGCCCGCCAGGCAGCCCAGGAAGGTGGAGCGGAACAGCCGGCGGCCGATCCGGCACAGCAGCAGCACCGACAGCGTGCCGAGCAGCGCGGGCATGAACCGCCAGCCGAACGGATCGAACCCGAAGACCAGCTCGCCGAGCCCGATCACGTACTTGCCGACCGGCGGATGCACCACGTACGCCGCGTCCGTCGGGATGGGCACCTGCCCGCCGGTGTTCAGGATCAGGTCGTTGGCGTTCTTGTCCCAGTTGACCTCGAACCCGCGGTGGACCAGCCCCCAGGCGTCCTTGGCGTAGTACGTCTCGTCGAATATCACCGCCTTCGGGCTGCTCAGGTTCCAGAACCTGAGCACGCCCGCCAGCAGCGTCACCAGCAGCGGCCCGCCCCAGCCCGACCAGCGCGCGATCCGGTCGGCGAGCGGGGCCGGAACGCCGAGGGAGTCCCACATCCGCGCACCGGGCCGGGTGTACGGCGGCACCAGCCGCTCGCGGACGTCACCGCCGGGCCCCGCCGTGTATCCGAAGCGGCGCAGCCGCTGCTGCCACGCCGGCCGCCCCTCGGGCGGCGCCTGGTCCTTCCGGGTGTCCGTGGAGGACGCGGTACTGGTCACCGCGCCATCGTAGGGAACCCGTCTGTGCGAGTCCCGTCCTTGCCCCTGCGAGGATGGAAACGTGACAGTCGCACCCGGAACCCTGGTCCTCGCCGGCACCCCCATCGGGGACATCGCCGACGCCCCGCCCCGGCTCGCCGAGGAGCTGGCCGGCGCCGACGTCGTCGCCGCCGAGGACACCCGGCGGCTGCGCCGGCTCACCCAGGCCCTCGGGGTCACCCCCAAGGGGCGCGTCGTGTCGTACTTCGAGGGCAACGAGTCCGCCCGCACCCCCGAGCTCGTCGAGGAGCTGGTGAACGGCGCGCGCGTGCTGCTGGTGACCGACGCCGGGATGCCGTCCGTGTCCGACCCCGGGTACCGGCTGGTCGCGGCGGCCGTCGAGCGCGACGTCCGCGTCACCGCCGTCCCCGGCCCGTCCGCCGTGCTCACCGCGCTCGCCCTGTCCGGGCTGCCCGTCGACCGGTTCTGCTTCGAGGGCTTCCTGCCGCGCAAGGCCGGGGAGCGCCTCGCCCGGCTGCGCGAGGTCGCCGGCGAGCGGCGCACCCTGGTCTACTTCGAGGCCCCGCACCGGCTCGACGACACCCTCGCCGCGATGGCCGAGGTGTTCGGCGGCGACCGGCGCGCGGCCGTGTGCCGGGAGCTGACCAAGACGTACGAGGAGGTCCGGCGCGGTCCGCTGGGCGAGCTCGCCGCCTGGGCCGCGGACGGGGTGCGCGGGGAGATCACCGTCGTCGTCGAGGGGGCGCCGGAGAAGGGGCCCGAGCAGCTCGACGCCGCCGAGCTGGTGCGCCGGGTGCGGGTGCGCGAGGAGGCGGGGGAGCGGCGCAAGGAGGCGATCGCCGCGGTGGCCGCGGAGGCGGGCCTGCCCAAGCGGGAGGTGTTCGACGCGGTGGTGGCGGCCAAGCACTCCGCGGGGTGAGCCGCCGGCGCCGCGGGGCGGGCTGACCGCTCCGGCCGGCCCGCCGCTTCCGTAGGATCGGGGCATGCCTGCGAACGCCGACAAGACCGAGGCCCCGCCGCTCCCGGAACCCCTCCGGGTGCCGGTCGCCGACTCGCACACCCACCTCGACATGCAGTCCGGCACGGTCGAGGAAGGACTCGCCAAGGCCGCGTCCGTGGGCGTCACGACGGTCGTGCAGGTCGGCTGCGACGTACCCGGCTCCCGCTGGGCGGCCGAGACGGCGGCGGCCCACGACGCCGTCCACGCGGCCGTCGCCCTGCACCCGAACGAGGCCCCGCGCATCGTGCACGGCGATCCCGAGGGGTGGTCCCGGCAGGGCGCCCGCGCGGCCGGCGGGGACGCCGCGCTGGACGAGGCGCTCGCCGAGATCGACCGGCTGGCCGCGCTGCCGCAGGTCAAGGGTGTCGGCGAGACGGGCCTGGACTACTTCCGCACCGGCGCGGAGGGCAGGGCGGCCCAGGAGCGGTCCTTCCGCGCCCACATCGAGATCGCCAAGCGGCACGGCAAGACCCTGGTCATCCACGACCGCGACGCCCACGCCGACGTCCTGCGCGTGCTGAAGGAGGAGGGCGCCCCCGAGCGGACGGTCTTCCACTGCTATTCGGGCGACGCGGAGATGGCCGAGGTGTGCGCCCGCGCCGGGTACTTCCTGTCCTTCGCCGGCAACGTCACCTTCAAGAACGCCCAGCACCTGCGCGACGCCCTCGCGGCGGCCCCGCTGGACCTGGTCCTGGTGGAGACCGACGCGCCGTTCCTGACCCCGGCGCCCTACCGGGGCCGCCCCAACGCCCCCTACCTGATCCCGGTCACCGTGCGGGCCATGGCCGCCGTACGCGGCATCGACGAGGACGCGATGGCCGCGGCCCTCGGCGCCAACACGGCCCGCGCGTTCGGCTACTGAGCGACACCGCGTACGACAATTCGGCGACCCTGTGTAGTCGCGTCGCCTTGGTCGGCGACGACCGCTCCGCTAGGTTCTGGGGGCCCCGTCCGGGTCCCTTCCGGACCCCTCCGGCCCCTGGAGTGTGTCGGCGTGAGCAACACTGGCCACGAGACGTACGAGACCGCGGAGGTCGGCGCGCACGGCGCGCCCCCGCCGGCGGCCGCCCGGGACCCCGAGCCCGGCCCCGCCGCTGCCCCGGCCCCCACCGGGCGCGCCCGGGCGAGGCGGCGGGCGGCCCACCGGCGCGGGCCGCGGTACGCGGAGCGCGCCGGCGAGGCCCGTCTGCGCCGCCTGCTGCCGCGGGCGCTGGTCGTGGCGTTCCTCGCCGGCGGCACCACCGCGTTCGTCGCCGAGGACAAGGCCGTCCGGCTGAGCGTCGACGGCAGTCAGCGCACCCTGCACACCTTCGCGGACGACGTGACCGAACTGCTCGCGGAGGAGGGCGTGGCGGTCGGGGCGCACGACGTGGTCGCGCCCGCCCCCGGAACCGCGCTCGGCGACGGCGACGAGATCGCCGTCCGCCACGGACGCCCCGTCCTGCTCACCCTCGACGGCCGGCGGCGCCGGGTGTGGACGACGGCGGACACGGTGGAGGGAGCGCTGCGCCAGCTCGGGGTGCGCGCCGAGGGCGCGTACCTGTCGGCCTCACGCTCCCGGCGCATCGGACGCGCGGGCCTCACGCTGGACGTGCGCACCGAACGCACGGTGACGATCATGGCGGACGGCCGGGCGCGGACCCTGCGCACCAACGCGGCGACCGTGCGCGAGGCCGTCGCGCAGGCGGGCGTCACCCTGCGCGGCCAGGACACCCTCTCCGTCCCGGCCGACAGCTTCCCCCGCGACGGGCAGGCCGTCACCGTGCTGCGGATCACCGCGGGCCGGGAGGTCCACGAGGAACCGATCCCCCACCCGGTGCGGCGCGTGGCGGACCCCGCCCTCTACCGCGGCACCGAGGTCGTCGAGCGGGCCGGGCAGCCGGGGCTGCGCCGTACGACGTACGCCGTGCGCACGGTCAACGGGGTCCGGCTCACCCCGCGCCTGCTGCGCACCGAGGTGGTGCGCGAGCCGCGCCCGCGCGTCGTCCGGGTCGGCACCCGGTCCCGGCCCGCCTCCGTGCGCGGCGCCGACCACCTGGACTGGGAGGGGCTGGCCGCCTGCGAGTCGGGCGGGAGGCCCGACGCCGTGGACCCGTCGGGGACGTACGGCGGCCTGTACCAGTTCGACACCCGGACCTGGCACAGCCTCGGCGGGCGCGGCCGTCCCCAGGACGCCCCCGCCGCGGAACAGACCTACCGGGCCAAGAAGCTGTACGCGCGGCAGGGGGCGAGCCCCTGGCCGCACTGCGGGGCGCGGTTGCAGCGGTGACCCACGGCTACCCTTGGGGGGTGAGCAGCCCCACCCCGCCCGACGCCCTCCTGGGCCCCGCCGACGTCCGCGAACTCGCGACGGCCCTCGGCGTGCGCCCCACCAAGCAGCGCGGCCAGAACTTCGTGATCGACGCCAACACGGTCCGCCGCATCGTCCGCACCGCCGGTGTCCGGCCCGACGACGTGGTGGTCGAGGTGGGCCCGGGGCTCGGCTCGCTCACCCTGGCGCTGCTGGAGGCCGCCGACCGGGTCACCGCCGTGGAGATCGACGACGTGCTGGCCGCGGCCCTGCCCGCCACCATCGCCGCCCGCATGCCCGAGCGCGCCGACCGGTTCGCGCTGGTCCACTCCGACGCGATGCGGGTGACCGAGCTGCCGGGACCCGCCCCGACCGCGCTGGTCGCCAACCTCCCCTACAACGTGGCCGTGCCCGTGCTGCTGCACATGCTCGACACCTTCCCGAGCATCGAGCGCACCCTCGTCATGGTCCAGTCCGAGGTCGCCGACCGCCTCGCCGCCGGCCCCGGCTCGAAGGTGTACGGCGTGCCGAGCGTGAAGGCGAACTGGTACGCCGAGGTCAAGCGCGCCGGGGCCATCGGCCGCAACGTGTTCTGGCCCGCGCCGAACGTGGACAGCGGCCTGGTCTCCCTGGTCCGCCGCACCGAGCCGGTCAAGACCACCGCCTCGAAGACCGAGGTCTTCGCCGTCGTCGACGCCGCCTTCGCCCAGCGCCGCAAGACGCTGCGGGCGGCGCTGGCCGGGTGGGCCGGGTCGGCCGCCGCGGCCGAGGCGGCCCTCGTCGCCGCGGGAGTCTCCCCGCGGGCCCGCGGGGAGTCCCTGACCGTCGAGGAGTTCGCGCGGATCGCCGAATACAAGGCCGAGCAGGCCGAGCAGGCCGAGCGGGCCGAGTAGGCCGGCCGACCGTGCACCAGACCGAGCAGAAGGAGGCAGGCGCGTGAGCGTCACCGTCCGGGTCCCCGCCAAGGTCAACGTCCAGCTCGCGGTCGGCGCCGCCCGCCCCGACGGCTTCCACGACCTGGCCAACGTCTTCCTCGCCGTCGGCCTGTACGACGAGGTCACCGCGGCCCCGGCCGGCGAACTGCGCGTCACCTGCGCCGGGCCGGACGCCGAGCAGGTCCCGCTGGACCGCGCCAACCTGGCGGCGCGCGCCGCGCTCGCCCTCGCCGAGCGCCACGGCCTCCAGCCCGCCGTGCACCTGCACATCGCCAAGGACATCCCCGTCGCCGGCGGCATGGCGGGCGGCAGCGCGGACGGCGCCGCCGCGCTGGTCGCCTGCGACGCGCTGTGGGGCACGGGCGCCTCCCGCGACGAACTCCTCGACATCTGCGCCGAGCTGGGCAGCGACGTGCCGTTCAGCCTGGTCGGCGGGGCGGCGCTGGGCACCGGACGCGGCGAGCGGCTGTCGCCGCTGGAGGTGGGCGGCACCTTCCACTGGGTGTTCGCGATGGCGCGGCGGGGGCTGTCCACGCCGGCCGTCTTCCGTGAGTTCGACCGGCTCGCCGAGGGCCGGGACGTGTCGGCACCGGTGGCCTCCCCGGACGTCATCGCCGCGCTCGCCAAGGGCGACTGCGACGCGCTCGCCGTCGCCGTCTCCAACGACCTCCAGCCCGCGGCCCTCTCCCTCTTCCCCGAGCTGTCCGACACCCTGGCCGCGGGCCGCGCGGCGGGCGCCCTCGCCGCGCTGGTCTCGGGCTCCGGCCCCACCACGGCCTTCCTCGCCTCCGACGCCGAGTCGGCGGCCGAGGTGGCGGCGGTGCTGCGGGCGTCGGGGACCTGCCGGACGGTGCGCACGGCGCAGGGGCCGGTGGCGGGCGCGACCGTGGTCTGAGGACCGGGCGCGGTCCCGGCGGCGGCGCCGTCCCGGGCCGCGGCCCCCGGCGGGCGGCGTCCCTCGCCGGCCGCGGACGCGGACCGCGGCCCCCGGCCGCGAGGGGCGACCGACCCCGGGCGCCCCGGTCACCGCGCCGTAGGGCCTACCCTGGATGGCCGAGCCACCCCCCAGGCAGGAGAGAAATGGCCGTCAACCTGGTGAATGTCGAGAACGTCAGCAAGGTGTACGGCACCCGTGCCCTCCTCGACGGCATCTCCCTCGGTGTCTCCGAAGGGGACCGCATCGGCGTCGTCGGCCGCAACGGCGACGGCAAGACCACGCTGATCCGGATGCTGGCCAAGCTGGAGGACGCCGACACCGGCCGCGTCACCCACTCCGGCGGGCTGCGCCTGGCCGTCCTCACCCAGCACGACTCCCTCGATCCCGAGGCCACCGTCCGCCACGAGGTCATCGGCGACCTGGCCGACCACGAGTGGGCGGGCAACGCCAAGATCCGCGACGTACTGACCGGGCTCTTCGGCGGGCTGGACCTGCCCGGGTTCCCCAAGGGCCTGGACACCGTCATCGGTCCGCTGTCGGGTGGCGAGCGGCGCCGTATCGCGCTCGCCAAGCTGCTCATCGCCGAGCAGGACCTGATCGTCCTGGACGAGCCCACCAACCACCTCGACGTCGAGGGCATCGCCTGGCTCGCCCGGCACCTGCGGGAGCGGCGCTCGGCACTGGTGTGCGTCACCCACGACCGCTGGTTCCTCGACCAGGTCTGCACCCGCATGTGGGACGTGCAGCGCGGCGTGGTCCACGAGTACGAGGGCGGCTACTCCGACTACGTCTTCGCCCGCGCCGAGCGTGAGCGCATCGCCGCCACCGAGGAGGTCAAGCGGCAGAACCTCGTCCGCAAGGAGCTGGCGTGGCTGCGGCGCGGGGCGCCCGCCCGTACCTCCAAGCCGCGCTTCCGCGTCGAGGCCGCCAACGAACTGATCAAGGACGTGCCGCCGCCGCGCGACAGCAGCGAGCTGATGAAGTTCGCCTCGTCGCGGCTGGGCAAGACCGTCTTCGACCTGGAGGACGTGACCGTCCAGGCCGGGCCCAAGATCCTTCTCAAGCACCTGACCTGGCAGCTCGGCCCCGGCGACCGCGTCGGCCTCGTCGGCGTCAACGGCGCCGGCAAGACCTCGCTGCTGCGGGCGCTCGCCGAGGCCGCGTACAGCGAGGGGGAGCGGCAGCCCACCGGCGGGCGGATCCGCGTCGGCAAGACCGTCAAGCTGGCCTACCTGTCGCAGGAGGTCGCCGAACTCGACCCCACGTGGCGGGTGCTGGAGGCCGTCCAGCGGGTGCGCGAGCGCGTCGACCTCGGCAAGGGGCGCGAGATGACCGCCGGGCAGCTGTGCGAGACGTTCGGGTTCACCAAGGAGAAGCAGTGGACGCCGGTCGGGGATCTGTCCGGTGGTGAGCGGCGCCGGCTGCAACTGCTGCGGCTGCTGATGGACGAGCCCAACGTC
The DNA here is from genome assembly GCF_040680575.1 of Streptomyces sp. NPDC052020. Classification (NCBI taxonomy): domain Bacteria; kingdom Bacillati; phylum Actinomycetota; class Actinomycetes; order Kitasatosporales; family Streptomycetaceae; genus Streptomyces; species Streptomyces sp. NPDC052020. Next base: position 1,787 of record NZ_JBFAWY010000051.1, on the reverse strand, counting down.
CTCTTCCTCGACGAGCCCACCAACGACCTCGACATCGAGACCCTGACCCAGTTGGAGGACCTCCTCGACGGCTGGCCCGGCTCGATGATCGTCATCTCCCACGACCGGTTCTTCATCGAGCGCACCACCGACCGGGTGTTCGCCCTGCTCGGCGACGGCACGCTGCGGATGCTGCCGCGCGGCATCGACGAGTACCTGGAGCGGCGCCGGCGGATGGAGGAGGCGGCGGCGGCCGCCGTGCCCGTCCCGGCCCCGGCCGCCGACAAGGCCGCGCCCGAGAAGAGCGCCGCCGACCAGCGTGCCGCGAAGAAGGAACTCCAGAAGATCGAGCGGCAGCTAGACAAGATCTCCGAGAAGGAGGCGGCGCTGCACGCCCGGATCGCCGAGAACGCGACCGACTTCGCGAAGGTCGCGGAACTCGACGCCGAGCTGCGGGAACTGGCCGGTCAGCGGGAGGAACTGGAGCTGCGCTGGCTGGAGCTGGCGGAGGACGCCTGATCCCCGCGCCCGTCGTGTGTGCGCCCTCGCCGGCTGCGGCGGGGCCGCCGCGGGCCGTCCTGCGAGGGATTTCGGTGATCCGGGGCATCGCTTACCCGTAGGGGGCGCGCGATGTCCGGCGAGCGTGTAGCTTCCGGGGGATGAGAAGGCGGGGCCGGGCCGTGTCGGGAGCCGGTCGGGCTCTGACCGGTGGGACGGGCGCGCATCCCTGGCGGGGCCTTGGTAGTTGGGCATGTGCGGGGGCGCCGTGCGGTGCCTCGCTGGAGCCATGGGGGGACTGGGGGGTTGCTCGATGGGAGTGCGGCTCATGGTGGTCGACGACCACCGATTGCACGCCGAGGCGCTGGCGTCGGCGCTGAAGCTGCGGGGGCACCGGGTGCTCGCCGCGGCGGCGCCCGCCGCGGGGGCGGCGGAGCTGGTGATCAGTCGCGCGCCCGAGGTGTGTCTGCTGGGAACGGCGGCGCCGGCCGAGCCGGGGATGTTCGACCCGGTGGTGAAGGTCAAGCGGGAGCGTCCGCAGGTGGCGGTGGTGGTGCTGGGGCCGGTGCCGAGTCCGCGCGGGATCGCGGCGGCCTTCGCCGCCGGGGCCTCGGGGTATGTGCGGCACGACGAGCGCATCGAGGGGGTGGAGCGGGCGATCATGAAGGCGCGGGCCGGGGAGGCGGCGGTAGCGCCGCAGCTGCTCCAGGGGGCGTTCAGCGAGCTGCTGAATCCGGTGGCGCAGCCGGACGACGAGGGGCAGCGGTTGCTCCAGATGCTCACGCCGAGGGAGGTCGAGGTCCTGGTCCGGGTCGCCGAGGGCGAGGACACGCGGCTCATCGCGGCCGGCATGGGCATCGCGCCGTCCACGGCCCGGACGCACGTCCAGCGGGTACTGATGAAGCTGGGCGTCGGCTCACGCCTGGAGGCCGCCGCCCTGGCCGCCCGCACGGGCCTGCTGGACCGCGCGGGGGCGGTGGGGCGGGCGGGGGAGTAGGGGGCGGGCGCGTCGGTTGTGCCTGCGGCTCCGGTGGGGGCGCGTCGGTTGTGCCTGTGGCTCCGGTGGGGGCGCGTCGGTTGTGCCTGCGGCTCCGGTGGGGGCGCGTCGGTTGTGCCTGCGGCTCCGGTGCGCCCCGGTGCGGCTCCGGTGGGGGTGCGGCGTCGTGCCTGCGGCGCCTGTGCGGCTTCGGTGGGGGTGGGCGTAGCGCCTTCGCGGGGGGGGTGGGTCGGGTCGCGTCGGGGGGTGTCCGTCCTCGGAACGGCGCGGAATCGGTCGGCCAAGAACGTTCCGGTGTTGACGCGCCAACCGC
>NZ_JBFAWY010000050.1:0-39815 GCF_040680575.1 Streptomyces sp. NPDC052020 | reverse complement strand
CGGGGTTCAGGGGGTGGTGCGGTTCAGGATCCGCGTCATGTCGTCGGCGGCCACCAGCAGCAGATCGGCCTGCCTGGGATCGGTGGCCGCCTCCCCGCCGCCCCGGCCGTCGAGCCCGCGGTGGCCGGTGGCGCATTCGTTTCATGGCGTAGGGTCTTATGCTGCGCCCAAGTCACAGGCTCGTGCGGCGACGCCGGGGTGGACGTACGCGTCCCTCAGAATGGCGTAGCACAGCGTCCAGTCGCTCTTCGCGTGGTAGCAGCCGTAGAAGTGGTCGATGTTGTATGGGTAGCCCTGGCTTTGCAAGTAGTTCAGGCAGGCGTTGGTGTCGGCTTGGGCTGCGGGGGCGGCGAATAAGACGCCCGAGACAGCCAGGGTGACGCCCCCGAGCGTGGTGGCGATTTTACGGATGGCGTTCATGGGAATACCTCCACGTGTTACCCCGCGTTGGGGGCCGTTTTGTGCTACTGGCATACATGCCTTGGCAGGTGGTGAGCGAATCTCTGCCGTGTGGGGCGTGCGGGAGCACGTCACAGCGCAGCGGCGCTGTTTCGGCACGCCCTCTGGGCCGACATGCCTGTCGAATGCCCTCTCGCAGAGCGTTGCCGGGTCGAACGGGAGTGGTGGACGTCGACCGGGTGGTTCCGGTTCGTGGGTGCGCCGGGCGAAGTGCGCTGGTACTGGTGCGGGGGGGGGCGCTCTTGCGAGCAGGGGCTCGCTTCTCTGCCGGTTGCCAGCCCCCCGTCACAGGTATCACGCTCCGGCGTGGCTCCCGTCTTCGTGTGCGCCGGTTCACCTCCGCGCGCTGTCACTTGTTCGGGTGAGTTGGGCATCGGATGTATTAGATCAGGAAATAGGCGTGGTGAGATGTTGGACTGTTAGGAGGCGTCGCGCATGAGCGAGGAACTGAGTGGGACGGAGGTGCTGGAGGTGTACGAACCTCCGGTGCTGGTGGAGGTCGGTGAGTTCTCCGAGGAGACGCAGGGCCCCTTCGGTTTGTTCCCGGAGGGGTTCGGTTCGCGCGTGTTCTTTCCTTGAGAGGCCCTGTCGCGGGCGCGGCCCATCGGTGCGGTAGGACCGCAGGGCGGCGCCCGCCGTCGCGCGCGGATGTTCGTCATCACGCGCTGTAACCCGCTGAGGTGGCTCTTGGCCTCGGCAACGCAGCCCAGGCGATCCCCCGCAGCGGCATGAAGCGGTCTGCGGGACGGTACGGGAGGTGGGCGATGTCCAACGGACCGGTGATCGGGGCCCACGGGCGGTGGTTCGCGGTCCTGCCGGACCGGGAGCCGTCACATGCCGTCGCGCGGCGGCTCCTCCCTTACGCCTGCCGCACACTGCTCCATGCTTCGGGCCGGCCGTGGCTGGTCGGCTGCTGGGACGACGGCCCGGGCGACGCGGTCATGGCCACGGCCGGTGGGACACGGCTTGCGGTGATCGGGCCCAGTGCCGTCACGACCGGTGATCTCACCGTCCGCGGCTTGGCCGCGGCCGACGGCGCCCCGGGAAGCTTCCATCTCCTCGCCTCCACGGACGGCGAGGTGTACGCCCGGGGCACCGCCACCGGGAGCCGGCTGCTGTACACCGCCAATGTCGGCGGCGTCACCGTCCTGACCGACCGGGCCCGTACGCTTGCCTGGCTGACCGGTGCCCGGCCCGATCCCGCCCGGCTGGCCGCCCGCATGCTGTTGCCCGAACCGCCGTACCCCATCGAGGCGTTGCCGATGTGGCACGGGGTGGAGCTCGTGCCGCCCGGGCACACGGTGCGGCTGCGGCCGGATGGTGGCACCCGCATCGAGCGGTGGTGGCACGCGCCGCCGTCCGATCTGCCCCTGGCGCAGGCCGCGCCGCTGCTGCGGGACGCGCTGCGCGCCGCGGTCGGCGTACGGGTACGGCGTCGTGGCGAGGTGTGGGGCGCGGATCTGTCGGGCGGAATGGACTCCACGTCCCTGTGCTTCCTGGCGCAGGAGGCCGGCGCCCGGTTGGTGGCCGTCACCCTGGAGTGGTCTGCCGCCGCGAACGAGGACGGGCGATACGCCCGGGAAGCCGCCCGAGGTCTGCCGGGGATCACCCACTTGGTCTTTCCGTCGTCCGGGATTCCCGGCCACTTCACCGGACTCGGCACCCGTCACCCGCCGGGTGATGAGCCGTCCGTGCTGCTGCGTGACCGCGCCCAGCAGGTTCTGCTCGCCCGTCTGTTGCGTGACCACGGCGCTCGGCGGAGGCTGTCCGGCCACGGCGGCGATCACGTCGTCACCCCGCACCCGGCCTACGTCCACAGCCTGTTGCGCCGTCGTCCGCTGACCGGGCTCGCACACGCGGCCGCCCACCGCTCCCGGGGCCACTGGCCGCTGGGTGCCGTCACCCGTGAACTCGCTTCCCGCCGCCCGCTGGATGCCTGGCTGACGGGCCAGGCGGACGCGCTGGAGACGGTCAGGCGCGGCGATCACCCCAGGTTCGGCTGGGGTCCATGCCTGGCCGTCCCGCCGTGGGCCACCCCGCGCGCCCGGGAACTGGCAGCCGGGCTGCTGCGGGAAACCGCCCTGCGTCTGGAACCCCTGGCGCCGGACCGGGGCACCCACGGATGGGTCCACCTGGCACGCCGCGCCGGGACCGTGGCGGGCCGGCTCGCCGAGTTCGGCGAGGACGTCGGCCTGCCCTACGACACGCCGTACTGCGACGACGCCGTGTTGGCCGCCTGCCTGCGTGTCCGCCCGGCCGAGGCCGGACACCCCGCCACCTACAAGCCGCTGCTCGCCGCCGCCCTGGACGGCATCGTCCCGGCGACGATCCTGAAACGCACGACGAAGGACCACAGCGGCAACGAGTGGTACGCCGGGATCGCCACTCACCGACGCACCCTCGCCGCCTGGGCCGGCGACTCCCGCCTGGCCAGCGCCGGCCTCGCCGACCCTGCGGCGTTGCACCGAGCGTTACTCGCCCCCGCCCTGCTCGCCGGCGGCTGCGGTGAGCTGGAGAACACCCTGGGGATCGAGGAGTGGCTGCGCGACCTCGACGCCCACCCCCACCCGCACTACCTGAAGGAACACGCCAGTGAGCCAGCCCCTGCGGCTACGCCGTGACGTCACCGCCTGCGACACCGAAGGCGGCATGGTCCTGCTCGACGAACGCACCGGCCGCTACTGGCTGTTGAACAGCACCGGCACCCGTGTTCTACGCCGCCTGCTGGACGGCGCCTCCCCCGAGCAGATCGCCGACGACCTTGCTGCCGTCGGCGGCGTCACACCGCAACAGGTCACGGCGGACGTCGAGGCGCTGCTCGCACAGCTCCAGGCCACGCGACTCACCGAGAAAGCCAAGAAGGTACGGCAGTGAGCCAGATCCTCGACACCGGCGGGGAGCAGACGCCACCGTTGCGGCGCCGGATCCCGGCCCTCGCCGCCGTCCTCGCCGCGCTGCTGCTGGCCCGCCTGCCGCCCCGCCGCATCCGCCTGGTCCTCACCCTGCTGCGGCGCGGCGCCGCCCCGGCCGCTTACGACCAGGCGCTGGCCGCACGGCAGGACGTCACAGCCACCTCGACGCTGTGCGCGGGCCGGTACTGTCTGCAACGCTCCCTCGCCACCGCCCTGCTGTGCCGCCTGCGCGGAATCTGGCCCACCTGGTGCACGGGCGTGCGCACGCCACCGTTCACCGCACACGCATGGGTGGAGGCGGACGGCCGACCCGTGGGAGAACCGGCCGACACCCCAACCTACCGCCGGATCGTCACCGTGCCGCCACGCGTCAGACACTGATCGTGTCCTCCCATGGCCGAGGCAGGGATCACTTCGATCCCCAGACGTTCCCTTAAAGGGCCGACCGTCACGCTGGGCGGCCCTGTCGGCTGCTGTCTTCCGGGCCTGTACCAGGTAACCGGTAGCCGCCCGGCGGGCCGTGCGAATGCTGCTCCCCAGTCGACGCGAGGGCGCCAGCCCGGTTCTCGTACTTGCGTCGGGCCGTGCGCGGGCCCGTCCCGCACGGCGTCAACCAGACGCTCTGAGGTCCAGTCGTTCGGGTGTCTGGGGCGGGGATTCTTTCGGTCGTTACTGCTGAGGCAGCTGCGCCGCAGGCAGAGCGTCTCGTCCCGTTGGTACGTGGACCACTGTCATACGGTGCAGACCGCCCTTTGGCTCACCGCGGCAAACATGCAGAGCATGTATGGCCGGTACAGGCCCCGGTTGCTGGTTTGCGGTCTCCGGCGTGCGCTGTGCTTCCTCCGCCACCGGCGACCGGTGGCGCCTCACCAGGCGTGAACCACAAAACCGCCCCGACGCGGGGCACCACGTGGAGGTCCTCCCATGAATGCCATCCGTAAGATCGCCACCACGCTCGGGTGCGTCACTCTGGCCGTCTCGGGCGTCTTCTTCGCCGCCCCCACAGCCCAAGCCGACATCAACGACTGCCTGAGCTTCCTGGAAAGCCAGGGCTACCACCACCCCAGGGACGTGCACTCCTGGTCCTGCTCCAAGGCGCAGAGCGGCGAATTGGACGACTGGCAACTCTGCATCACCATTCTGAGGAAGTACGGCAACGTCCCCTCCTACCCTGAAGCTCACTATGCCTGTGACTTGGCAGCGCCGTGATCGCCTGGTCTCGGGGGAAGTCGGTGCCGGAGACGGCGGCTGATCGCACGTCGTACTGCGACATGTCCCGGATCCGGGCGTAGTGGAGCTGGTGGGTGCGATGTCTCGGCCTCGTGTCAGCGGCCCACCATGGGATATACCGCGCCGTGGCAATTTACTCAGCAGACACCCGCCACGCTCCAGGCGATCCCGGCCTCAAGGACTGCTTCGCCCACAAGGGTCCCCCAGACTCCGCCACACGCCCGTCCGGAGCGCGAGGGCTCCTGCCCCGGCCGCGGCTCCGCTTGCTGGCCTCAGGGGGTATTGCGCAGCTTCTGATATCCGCCTCTACCAATATCGTCGAGGAAGCGGAGGGTGGCCAGGTCACGGATCAGCTTCTCGTCGACGCCGGGCTGGGCTGCGAAGTCGAAGTCGGCCAGGGTCCAGGGCTCGGGCAGGCAGGCGAACCGTTCCCGGGCGGCGAGTTTGCGGGCTTCGGTGGCCTCGACCTCGATCTCCAGGAGCTGTTCCAGGGCTGCGGTCAGTGACATCCGCTCGGTGCGGGCCTGGTCCAGGACCCTGTTCAACGCCTCGGCGGCGTCGTTGAGTTTGAGGTAGGACAGGTGGCCTCTGAGCTGCTGGAATCGGCGCGCTTCGCTCACCTGCATCGGTGACGTACTCACTCCGGGTTCTCCTCCTGCTTCGGTGAGGGGACACTCCGCAGCCGGTCGGCCACGGCGGCATAGTGGGTCAGGTCGATCACGACCCGTTCGGCGGAACTGCCGGTGGCGGGCCCTTCGCGCAGGCGCTCGGCTTCGGCCAGAGCTGCGGCTGACGGCGGTTTGCGGACCTTGGTCTTGCAGGGAGCCCGGTCGGAGAACGAGGACAACACCGCCCTTTCCAGGGCGATGACGTGTCCGTCGTCCCGGACGGTCTGTCCGGCGCCTCGCGGGGCCCGGCGGTGGCAGGCGACGACGGCCCGGCCGGCGGTGACGATCCGCAGCTCGTCCTCGCCGAGCCGGTGCAGGACCTTGACCTGGACGCCGGGCAGGCCAGGCGGGACGGAGTAGAAGTTGCCGTCGAAGGCGACCAGGCTCTGCGGGCTGACGGTCCGCTCGACCTCCAGCTCGGCCGGGAACGGCCGCACCGGGATGTCGAGCAACGGCTCGGCTGCGGCGAGCTCGCCGACGGTGGTGACCGCTCCGTCGATCCGCCGGCGACGGTCATCCATCCGGAGCGAGAGCTTGTCGACACCGGACTGGGCCCGCACGACCGTGAGCCCGTCGGAAACCGTGCGCCACCAGCGTTGCGCGGCCGAGTGGTTGGCCTTCTCCACCACTCCCTTGCGGTTGCCGCGCCGGGGCGGGCAGATGTCCACCCCGACCCCGTAGTACTTGGCGACGGCGGCGAACGCCGCGGTGACCTGGCCGCTGGAGGGATAACAGACGGTGGCCATCCGGTCGAAGCGCCACCGGCGGGCGGTTCCGCCCAGCTTGCGCACGATATCGTCCAGGGCTTGGACCAGATGGGGGAAGTCCTCCGCCTCCTCCAGCACCGCCCTCCACCGGCCCGAATGCGCGAGGGCCCCGACCAGCAGATGCGCGTGCGCACCCACCCCCCATCCCTCGGGCGGATCAGGCAACTGCAACCAGTCGAACTGAACCTCTTCGCCCGGTGGGTGCGCGATCACCGCGACGTCGCGGCCGGTCGCGGCATGACAGGGCTCGCAGTGCGGTCGGACGTGATAGCGGCGAAGGGCGCGGGTGAACGTCGAGTACGCACCCTCATAGCCGAGCGCCACGACCTCGTCGAACGGCGTGGACGCCCACAGGTGCGGGTCATCAGCGAGGCGCTGCCGGCAGTACGGAAGGAACGGCACGAACGCATCCGGCGCCTGACGCCGCTGACCGGCGGTCCGCTCACCATTCAGATGGGCCCGGATCGTCTTGCGGTCCCGGCCCAGATGCCGGGCGATCGCCGAGATCGTCCATCCCTGCCGACGCAGTGCATGCGCATCCACGTCTTCCTCCCGCGTAAGCATCCAGGCCCCCGAACAGGCCGAACTTGCGCACACAGGCTTTCCGGACCAACCGTGATATACGGCGACACACCGGGCAAGATCACACGATGGATGGGGAGATCAATAGAGCAGGTTTGTCCCACCCCTTAGCAGGACGTGGGGAGATTCAAGAAGCGCCATCAGCATCTACCTGTAGGAGGGGAACACCGCATGAGGGTGGGAATCACCGGGCACCGCGGACTGAACACACACGTCGAGGCCCAGGTACGGGCGCTTCTGACCGACCAGATCCAGGCGTACGACCCGACCGACCTGGTCGGCGTCTCGTGCATCGCCGACGGCCCCGACTCCTGGTTCGCCGAGACCGTGCTGAAGTACGGCGGTCGCCTGGAGGTCGTCGTCCCGGCCGCCGAGTACCGCGAGGGTCTGCCCGACTGGCACCATCCCGTCTACGACCGGCTCATCTCCCGCGCAGCCGACATCCACCACACAGGCATCCCGAGTCGACCTCCGAAGCCCATCAGGCAGGGTCCGAGATCCTCGTCGGCCTGGTCGACGAGCTGGTCGCGGTATGGGACGGGAAACCGGCCAGGGGATACGGGGGCACGGCGGACGTGGTGGCCTACGCCGAACGGACCGGCGTCCCCGTGAGGGTGCTGTGGCCCGAGGGCGCCAGCCGGTGACCTCGTCAGCGGTTCCCCATCGACGACCGGGCCGTCAGCCAGGCGGAATCGTTCTTCCCCGAGGCGCTGTTGCCGAAGAAGAGACCCGGGCCGTCGCCCTGGCGTAGCGGGGCGGCTCGCACGGTCTGGGCGGCTGCGGCGCTCATGTCTCCCAACCGCCGCCGCGTGCAGGGCTGCTCAAGGGTGTCCAAGGCAGGGCTGTTCTCCAGCGATCATCGCCGCGTGCCCAGCTCTTCACGACGTGAGCGGTGATGTCGTGGCCGTGCATGGCGTAGGGGGCAGGTACGCGAGCTTGGAAATGGGCGTGAGGTCCGCCTTCTCGGTACTCGACGAGGCAGCTGTTGTCTCCCTCGAGGCGCACCTGAATGTAGTACTGCGCGTGGTCGCGTGAGTCGGCGCGTTCGATGATGAGGAAGCGGTGGGCGAGGTTGAGTTCGCTGAGAAGGTCGTACAGCGTGTCCTCGTCGGGGTCCTCCTAGGTGTCCCCGTTCCAGGCTGTGGCGCGGATGTGGGTCATGGGCCCTCGTCGGCGCGGGTGACGGTCTGTTCGGCGAGGGTGAGCAGTTCGTCGGTGGTGACTTCGCGGCGGCCTGAGGCGGTGTGCAGGGTGAGGGCGGGAGCTGTGCCGGCTTCGGCTTTCAGGACGTTGCCGAGTCGGTTCTCCCATTCGACCCAGCTTCCGGGAGCGCCGTCGAGCAGCGACAGTTCGTTCAGCAGGACGGGCAGGGGGGCAAGGCCGCGGTCGGGGCCGATGCTGTGGCTCTTGGTGCGCTGGTTGTCGTAGCGCATCCTCAGGAAGGGGGCGGGCTCACGGTCGAGCTTGGTCGGCTGGAGTGTGTAGCGGAACAGGTGGACCGCTTCGTCTTTGGTCTCTGTTCCGGAGAACTCGCATCGGTAGCCGGGGAAGAGGGTGTAGGTGGCCTTATAAAGGTCGGGGTCGTCTTGGGCGTGGTTGTCGTGGACGTCGGGGCTGACGGCGGCGACGGTGTCGAATTCCCACCCGGGGCAGGAGAACCCAGCGAGTGCCACGAGCGGCTGGTCGCAGCCGACGATCTGTGTGCTGTGCTCGCGGGCGAACTTCAGGACGGCGCGGGCCAGGGTCGCGTCGTAGCGGCCCATCACGCGCATTTCGAGTAGATGCTCGTGGTCCGGGGAGAGGATGGCGTCGAAGTTGAAGATCATTCGTGACCAGTGCCAGGCGTCGGGCAGGCCGTCGATGGGGGCGGCGCCGGGTTGGGCGGACACCTTCGCCGTCAGGTCCTTCATCTGTCTCTCTTCCTCCTCCTGGCCTGTGCCTGTTTGTTCCCTGCCGGGTCAGGAGCAGGAGTAGTTCGGACCGGTGTCCTGCCGGTAGGTCGCCGTCATTCGTCCGCCGCCGCTGGAGTTCTCGCTGCGCGTCATCGGCACCATGTTATTGGTGTCGTTGTAGTAGTCGTTGCGGGTGGCGCGGTCGGTGTTGTATCCGGTCTGGTTCCAGTGGTCGACGACCGGGTGCATGTGTTCGTAGGTCAGCTGGTCGCTGGGTACCGGGTTGCCGTTCGAATCGAACCAGTTCAGCTGGTCACGGGGGATGCACTGGCCGGCGCTGGGGTGTCCGGCAGGGTAGACGGGGACGCCGCCCTGTTGCTGTCCTTCCACAGTCCATTGCGCGGCCATGGCGTCGTGGGTGGGCTGTCGGTAGCTGCTGGGGTACTCGGTGTCGCGGTTGTGCTGGGTGATGGGCGAGTTGGGGTCTCGTATCCACCGGCCGCCCGGGCCGTTGATGGCCGGCATGAGGCCGAGCGGGTCGGCGATGGTGAGGGGGTTGTCGACGTAGGTGTAGTCGTTGGGGGCTGCGGCCAGGCCGAGGGGGTCGTGGCTGACGTAGCGGGCGGTTTCCGGGTCGTAATACCGGAAGTAGTTGTAGTGCCAGCCGGTCTCGGCGTCGGCGTACTGGCCGGGGAAGCGCAGCGGGCAGTGTGTCGTCGAGCCGTCGGAGGAGCCGGGCTGGGGCAGGCCCCAGATGGTTTTGCGTATGTGCCAGGCAATGGCGCCGTCGGGAGTGATGAGTTCACTCGGGGCGCCGGACACGTCGGTGACGACCGCGTGGAAACGCGGGGCGCCGTCGGGGCCGCGGTCGACCTGGGTGAGCGGGCGGTGGGTGCCGGAGTGGTAGTCCCAGGTGGTTACGGTGCCGGTGGCGGTGACCTGCTCGGCGAGTCGGGTGCCGTCCCAGCTGAAGATGGTCTCCTCTGCGACGTGGCCGTCTGCGATCAGCCTTCGCTTGGCGGTGCGGCGGCCAGCGGCGTCGTATTCGTAGGTCCACTGGGCGCCGTCGGCGGTGATGACGCCGGTCAGTCTGTCGTTGCTGTTCCAGGTGAAGGTGCTGGTGCGGGTCTGGCCGTTCAGCAGACGGGTGTGGCGGCGGATCAGCCGCCCGTTCGCGTGTAGGTGTAGGTGGTGCGGCCTGACCGGTGCAGGCGGCCTGCGGCGTAGTCACGGATGGGCTCGGCTTGGCCGCTGGCGCCGGGGGTGTCCGCGCGGGTGAGGTTCCCGGTGGTGTCGTAGGCGTATGACTCGCTCCAGCTGTGGGCTTCGACGGCGGTGATCCGGCCGGCGGGGGTGAGGTCGAAGCGTCGTGTGCCAGCGTTGTCGCGGATGTCGGTGAGGAACCCGTCCGGGCGGTAGGTGTACTGCCGGTGTTGCAGGAGTTCGGTGCCGCGGACGATCCGTTGGGCGCCGAGCCGGCCGACCGGGTCCCAGTCGTGGGCAAGGGCGAGGTCGGGGCCGAGACCGCGCAGAGTTTCACGGCCCGTGTCGTCGAAGGTGAAGTCCAGGCGGTGTCCCTCGTTGTCCAGGGCAGTGGGGCGGCTGGCGGCGTCATAGGTCCAGGTGGAGACGGTTCCGGACGGGGTACGTCGCGAGGTGCGCCGGCCCAGCGCGTCGTAGGTCCAGGTGGTGGTTCGGCCGTTGATGCTTTCGGAGAGCTTGCGGCCGGCCAGGTCGTAGGTGTGCTCCACGGTGGTGGTGGCGTTGGCGGAGCGCAGCAGGCTCCCGGCCAGGTCGTAGGTGTAGGTGCTGATGCCTTCGGCCGAGTGTTCTTCGACGGGGCGGCCGAGGATGTCACGGATGTAGGTGACGGTCTCGCCGGCGCTGTTGGTCCGGGCGGCAAGGGCGCCGGTCGGGTCCGGCCGGTAGGTCAGAGTGCGGCCGGCGAAGTCCGTCTCGTGAATCAAGCGGCCCGCTGCGTCGTAGGTGTACTGCCACGTGCGGCCGCTGGGGGCGTGGACGCCTGTGAGGCGGAGCTCGGTGTCGTGGCTGAAGGTGTGCCGGGCCCCGTCGGGGGTGGTGCGGGAGGTGGGGAGGTGGAAGTGGGTGTAGGTGAAGCGTGAGGTGCCTCCGGCCCGGTCGGTGGCGGAGACGAGGTTGCCCTCGCCGTCCCACTCCCAGGTTTCCAGTGACCCGTCAGCGAGTTCGTGCCAGGCGGGCCTGCCCTCGGCGGTCCAGCCGAAGCGCTCGACGCGTCCGGCGGCGTCGGTGAAGGTGCGTACGCGGCCGAAAGCGTCGCGTTCGACGGTGGTGGTGTGGCCCAGCGGGTCGGTGAGTGCTACCGGCAGGCCCGCCGCGTCGGTCGTGACGCGGCGGGTGTACCCCAAGGCGTCGGTGACGGCGGCCGGGTGGCCGTGAGCCTCGTAGGTGTAGCGGGTCGTGGCGCCGACCGGGTCGGTGACCGATAGGCGGTTGCCCCGCTCGTCGTAGGTGTAGCGCCAGCGAGCCCCGTCGACATCGGTGACCTCGACGGGCAGGTCGAGGTCGTTGTAGACCGCCCGCGCGGCATGCCCGTCCGGGCGAATGACAGCGGTGGTGTTCCCGGCTTCGTCATACTCGTACCGGGTTGTGCGGCCCAGCGCGTCGGTGGCGGCGAGCAACCGGTCTGGGCCGTCCCATTCCCGGTGGGTGGTGTTGCCCAGAGCGTCGGTCCAGCCGGTTAGCCGCCGGTGCTCGTTGTAGCGGTAGATGGTGGTGTGGCCGTGAGAGTCGGTGTACCGGTTGACGCGACCTGCGGAGTCGTACTCGAGGGTGCACGACAGGAAGCCGCCAGCTCCGGTTCCGCGTACGCAGCGGTCCGTGCCGCCGTACTCCCAGCGGTACCAGCCACCGTTGCGGTCGGTCCGTTCCACGATGCGGCCGTTGGCGTCGTAGGTGAAGCGTGCGGCATGGCCCATGGCGTCGACGACCTCCACCAAGTCGCCGTGCACGTCGTAGCCGTAACGGCGCAGGACCGTGCCCTCCGGGCCGCCGTCGTCCGTATCCAGCAGCCGCAGCGCTCTGACCCGGTGGTCGTCGGTGTCGACAGCGATCCGGTAGCCGCCGCTGTGCCAGACCTCAAGGGGGGGGCTCCGTCCTCGCTACGGTCGATGTCGATGTGGTGACCGTTACGGTCGGACACCCTGTACAGCAGCAGGGTCATCCGGTTTGCAGCCGGGGTGCCGGGCGCAGGCGCGGCTGCGGGGGCGAAATGGAGGGTGTGACCAGTTCCCGGGTTGGTGACGCTGATTTCTCCGCCGTGGGTGCCGTCCCAGGTCAGAGGCCATCGGGGCCCGTGCTTGGGCAGTACTGGTACATCCGGCTGAGGCACCGGATAGATGAGCAGCATGCCATCGGCGACGGCGAAGACCAGGCCGTCTTTGTCGGCTTCGAGCCGCTGGTCGAGGGTGGACGCCCAGGAGCGGCCGAACCACTGGCCGCAGCGGTAGGACGAGACGTGCGTGCGCTCGATAACGAGCTTGAGCAGTCCTGGCAGCTCGACGTCGGTCTCGGTGAGGATCATCTCCCCGGAGACCAGGTCAATGGGGTCACCGCCCTTGCAGCGGCCCTGCGCCGGCTGGGCGGCTCCCATCTCGTCCTTGCTGGCTCCGTCACGCAGCGGCTTGGAGCCGGCACCGCGCTGTCCGCCTGTTGTGACGCCGCTCGGGGAAGTGGGAGTGCCCGCATTCGGCGCGCGCAGATTCGTGTTGCCCTCTCCGCCCTTGCGGATGCCGTCCAGGTGGCTGGCGATATTGCGGTCGTTGTCGTCGTGACTTCTGGCCATCTTTTTCAGGCCGGCGGTCATGTTGGTGTCGAGGTTTTTGGCGGAAGTCTTCACGCCCTCCTCGATGCCGTCGATGACCCTGTCCAGCATGGCGTTGGCCGCGTCCGCGATCGCGTCCTTGCCCTTGGTGCGGCCGTGCGTTGTCCTAGCCCGCGACAGCTTGCCCCCCGCCCGGTCACGGATCTTGCCGCCCGCGCCCGCCAGCCGCGAACCCGCCTGACTGTACGATTCCGGGTCCAGGCTGAACCTGCCGCTCCTCCCCCCAGAAGCATCCGCGCTCGCGAGGTTCATGGCACTGGACGACCCGTCGCTCAGTGCCTGCCGGCCCGCCTGCGCGGTCTGGCCGAGGTCGACGCCCTGCTGCACCCCCAGGGCGTTCCCACCCAACTGCACCACCAAGTCGCCTGCCATCGAGCCGAGGGACTGGTAGACCGGCCCCATCGCGACATCGACAACCCGAGAGGCAACCTCCTCACACACCTCCTGGAAGATGCGTTTGACCGCGATCCGGGGGCCTGGGTTCCGGCCAGTCCGGCCAGCGTCGACAGACCCAGGGTGACCGGCGCCGCGGCGACCGCCGCCGCGATCTCGGCGGCCAGAATGCCCAACTGGGCGATGGCGGCGAGCTTGGCGCCCTCGATCAGCACCGCCACCCCGTCCAGCGCGGTCGCCGCCAGACGGCCCGCTTCGGCGAGGTTGGCCAGATGGGTGCCCTTGACCTTGCTCCAGTGTCTCTCCAGTGCCTGCACGGCCAGGCCCTCGTTGGTCCCGAGCAGATCCGGGATCGCCGCATGGGCGTCGGCGGTGCCGTCGTCGATGTCCTCGGCGAACTCGCGCGCGCATGGCCTGAGCCATCTCGCGGTAGTCGTCCTCGTCGACGTTCGGCCAGCTGACACCAATCAGATCAAGGGCCTCGTCCAGATAACCCGGCAACGTGACACCCATGGAGCGTGTCGAGGGCCTGGCGGACGTAGTCGAGCTGTGAGGGGTCTTCCAGCCACACCACCTCCTGCTCGTGGGTGATCTCGCTTGCGTCCAACAGCGAGCTCATGGCTGCAGCCCTTCCTCCACCGGCCGGTCCGCTGTGCGGGGGGCCTGTTGTGCCTGTGTGGTGTGGTGCTCGCTGCACCGCGTGGCGGTGGAGCCGGATGCCGGCCCCGTTGGGCGGGGTCGGCGATTCATAGTAGTTCGGGCATCGGCCGGCGGGCAGGGCCCGGCGGGGCGGTGAGGGTAGTGGATCATGCGTCACTGACCAGGGCCAGGCCGGGGTAGTACTTGCGGCCGTTGGATTGGATCATGTCGGAGGGTGAGCTGAGGCCGAGGTCCTGGCGGACCCGGGTGGCGAACGCGCGGGCGGTGGCGGGGCGGATGCCTTCACCGGAGTGGCACCAGGCGGTGTACTCGTTGTAGAGCAGGCCCTGTTCGACGCGGAGTTCGGCGGCCGCGTCGGGGTTGCGGGTGCAGCATTCGGCGAGGAAGCGGCCGATGTGGTCCTCGGTGGTGGCGTAGGCGGTGGTCGCCATCCGGACCCGGTCCGGGCCTTCGAGGGGGTCGCGGGTGGTGAGGTAGCGGCGGGCGCCTTCGATGAGCCACTGCAGGATGCCGGGGCCTTCGTCGCGGACGAGTTCGAAGGCGAGGTTGTCGATGCGCCGCTCGGCGGGGACGGTGCGGGTGAAGGGGATCAGGCGGATCCGTCGCCAGAAGGCGAAGCCGCCGGTGGAGACCTCGGGGCGGTGGTTGCCCAGCAGCCACAGGTGGTGGGTGGGGCTGAAGGAGAAGTAGTCCTGCCGCATCCGGCGGGCCTTGATCTTGTCGCCGCCGGTGAGGAGGCGGACGCGGGCCTCGTCGAACTTGTCGTTGGGTTTCAGTTCGCTGCATACCACCAGGCGGCGGCCGTGCAGTTCGGTGAGTTCAGTGGAGTGCTCGTTGTAGGAGCCGCGGTCCATCAGGAAGCCGGGCGGGGCCGCGTCGGCGTAGTCCCCGAGGATTTGGATCATGGTGTCGAGCAGGACGCTCTTGCCGTTCTTGCCCTCGCCGTGCAGGAACGGCAGGACCTGGGCGCCGACGTCGCCGGTGATGGAGTAACCCAGCAGCAGGTGCAGGAAGCTGATCATTTCCTGGCCTTCGGCGTCGTCGCCGAAGGTGCCGGCCAGGAAGCGGTCCCAGAGAACAGCTCCGAGCCTTCGCAGTATCTCGGAGATTACGTTCATGATCACATGTCTCCCGAAATGATTGATCGTAATGCTGCTGTCGCCTTTGACGTACACGTCCGCCTCCCCTCCGTCGTCGTTCGCTGCGATCTGAAGAAGACCAGTGTCCGGGTGTTGAGCTGTCACGTATGGACTCAATACCTCCTGGGGAACATTCATTTCCAGGGGCGCCGATTCGCCTTCTTTGAATCGGTGCATAAACACGTCGTAGCTCACAATTCTCTCCAGATCGATCACGCCAGTTGACACGCTGACCCGCCTCAGCGCTCCCCTCGGCACGGCGGCGCATCAGGCCCACCAACACCTGCTGGACAGCCAGCGGGCCCAGCGGAACGGTCCAGCGTCGGCGCCGTCGACCGCACGTGCTGTCGACGCGGGTCTGCCCTTCGGCCTGCATCAGTGGGCAGCCATCAGCCCCAGCTCGGTGTGCCAACCGGGGCTGACGTAGATGCGACCGCGCAAAATATCGCCTACGCGACGAGGGCTCTGCGGGCTTCAGCCAATCAGGGCTTCCGGAGACGGCTTACGTGAACCATCGCCCCGTGCGCGTGCCCGTCCGGCTCCTCGACCTGGAATCCGGCCGAAGCGAGGATACCCATCAAGGCAGCTTGCATAACGCTGAGCACGTCTTCATAGTGCCGGACTGCTGGAGGTGGGTTTTCGAAGTCGATTCCTCGCGCGAACAGATCGAGTGCCGGGGAGCTCAACTTCTTGTCTGTCTCCCAGTCAACGAACACGCCGCCTTCGACGAACGGCTCGATGTGCACTGCGGCTCCCGGTCTTCCGTCCGTGCCACCGTCGAGGTCGGCCCGGTAAGCAGGGAGACCGGCCCAGGTCAGGTGCCGGCATACCTCGTCGGCCAGTTCGTGGCGCTCGGCGATGATTTCCGGCGGAGCCTTGGGAGGGAGGTCGAATCCCGGTTCAGTCATGTGCACCTCGTTCCTCGGTCTGCTGTTCACCCGTCAGAGAGCGCATCGCACGCCCGCCGCGGGCCTTCGCGATGTACTCGGCCAGCAGATTCTTCGCCGACTTCCAATAGTCAGGGTGGTAGGGGACCGAGTAGGTCACGGGAGTGCCCGCCTTGAGGGCACCGGCCAGAATCGCGTTCAGCGCGGCGGCAGACGCCTTGGTGACCTGCGCCTTCTGCTGTCCGACCAGCAGTGCCCGGCCGCGGGGTGCGCCATCGCGGTCGGCGATGGCGTAGGCGGCGTTCAGGAACTGGCCGGTGCTGGTGTCCGCCGTGCCCGCGATCTGGGCCTGCTGCTTGATCACGTCGAGCTGCGTCTGCGCCGCCGCCCGGGCCTTGGTGATGCCGACGTTCGCCTTGGTGAACTGCTGCACCGTCGGGTAGTCGAACCCGCCGCCCCATCGACCTGCTGCCGGACCGGGAGGCGTCCAGCCTGGCGGCCTGGCTCGCCGACCGGCCGGGCATCGAGGTCGTCTGCCGCGATCGGGCGCCATTCTTCGCCGAAGGCGCCTCCGCCGGCGCCCCGCGGGCCATCCAGGTCGCGGACCGGTGGCACCTCTGGCACAACCTGAGCGAGGCGGCAGAACGGACCGTCGCCCAGCACCGCCGCTGCCTGCGAGCCCTTGTCCCGGCCGCTCGCGAACCCGAGCCCGAACCCGCTCCGGAGGAAGAACCGTCCGGTTCACCATGGCCGACCGGACACCTGTTCGCCGACCGCACCAGAGCCCGGCACGCTGCCGTTCACGCACTCCTGGAGGCAGGACACAGCTTGCGTTCGGTGCAGCGGCAGCTCGGCATGGCCTGGCACACCGTTAAGCGGTTCGCCGACGCCGCGAAGCCGGAGGACCTGTTCACCGGCCAGTGGCAGAACCGGCCCTCGGTACTTGATGACTACAAGCCCTACCTGGACGACCGCTGGAACGAGGGCTTCACCAACGCGTGGAAACTGTGGGAGGAGATCGTGCCCCTCGGTTACAAGGGCAGCTACCAACGCGTTCGTGCCTACCTGCACGCAGGACGACCTGCCCAGCCTCCACACCCTCGCCGCCGGCATCGACCGCGACATCGACGCCGTCACCGCCGGACTGACCCTGCCCTGGAACTCCGGCGTCGTCGAAGGCCACGTCAACCGGATCAAGATGCTCGAGCGCGCCAAATGTTCGGCCGCGCCGGATTCGACCTCCTGCGCAAGCGTGTCCTGCTCGCATGACGAAGCCTGTGACCTCGCACCGCAGGAACAGCTACACCGGCTCCTCATACAGGTCGATCTCGGAGGGCCTGCGACCCAGTAGCAGCGCGGGATGCTCCTCCATAGCGGCGAACCACTCATCGAGATCCGCATCTGCGTCGTGGAAGAACCAGGAGTCGAAGCTGCCCAAGGCATCCAGATCTGGTTCGGGCTCGTAGCGGAGTTCGCAGTGAACCTGCACGTAATGGTCGTGCTCGCCGCCGGCGTCAGAGACGCCGAACTGCCGCGTGAGATCCACCGTGAACATTGGTCGCCCGCTGAAGGCGTACGCGCCGTATTGAAAGAGCAAGCCGTCGGAGTCGGGCGTGGGCGCCGTGCCAAAGCGCCTCCGCCCGAAACGCGTGAAGGCGAGCCATGCACTCCGAGTGGTCCACTCGGTCATCTCCGACTGCCCCGTCACCAGCTCGGCCCGCAACAAGCCGAGGGCTTCCTCCAGCCGTGGCCTGTCGGGCACGTCGGCTCCCTTCGTTGAGTGAACCAGCACCCTAACCTGGTGGGGCCGGATTGAATCCAGCCCTGACCACCAAGGCTGGCCTCGGGGAACAGCGGTACAGCGGTTAACGCTAAGCTGGTGATCACGGGATCGATGCAGGTCGTGGGTGGGTCTATCGCAGCTCGGCGTTCGGGTGGGGCTGGGCCTGGAGCCGTTCGCGTAGCTCGATCTCCTCGGCGGTGAGCGGGACTTCGGGTCGGCGGATACGTGCGCCTCTCCCGCCTCGTCACTCGCGGAGCTCAACTTCCGCCAGCTCCCGACGCCAGCGACTCACGGTCCAGGTCCACAAGCCTGCGCAACAGCCCGCGCACAAGGTCGGAAGACTCATCGGCCGCATCGATGGCCTCAACACATCGCCAGTAGACGGATTCGTCGTCAATGACCCTCGTCGCAACTTCGACGAGTGCGATGCCGACGTCACCGAGCAGTCCAGCCAATGCTTCCAGAGTGCGCGCAAGGTCCGAGACCCCGGTTAGCATCGCAGCCCTCGGTACGCGGGTCGCCCACACGGCCGCATCCCGGTCGATGGCGCCACATCCTCTGCTCCCGGCCTCGGCAAGACCCCGTGCCCCGCTTCGCAGGTTAGCCGGGCCGGTGGCCGCCAGCGCCGCACCGATTGCCTGGACAAGCGCTTGCGCCTCCAGCGCCTCCGTCAGAATGTTCTCTGTCGACGGGCTCTGCGCTAGGGCATGACGGCAGGTGGCGATCAGAAGCGTGGCACGGCTCGAGGAAGGGGCTGAGTCGCCCGACGAGTACTGGGAACTGCTGAGCCTCTCCCTCATTTGCTCGCAGCGCGCGGCGACGCCCTCGGGGTCGCTCCACATCTCGTCGACTGCACGCGCAGCATCACGGAGTCGGTCGTCGATACCCATGGATCAACCTCCCTCGTCCTCGCCGAGCAGCACTCTCAGTGCTTTGCGAGCGTGGTGCAGATGAGTCTTCACCGACCCGGTCGAGATGCCCATGATGGCGGCGATCTCATCAAGTGGCAGGTCGTACTGCGCCTGGAGCGCGACAGCCCTGGCCTGCTGCGTGGGAAGCTTGCGTACCGATTCCAAAATGTCCGTACGGGCATCGCATACTGCGAACTGATCCCTGGGCCTCACGAATCGCGAATCGTCGGGGAGCAGATGCGGATCCGTACTTAAGCCGAGTCTACGACGCGCCTCCTGCGCGTCACTAAGGCGTTGGCCCGCGACCTTGAACAGCCAGGCGCGGGGATTTTCGAGGCCGCAGACTGTCGTCCAGTACCGATGGGCACTGATCATGGTCTCCTGAGCGGCGTCGTCGATCACGGATGCGTCGCCCTCGAGCCAGATAAGATATCTGCGCACCTGAGGCTCCCAGCGGGCGAAGAACCGTTCGAAAACGTCGTCACGAGTGTCCACTTCCTCCCCCTGACCCGGTGCCCGCACCTGCCCCGCCTGGCCGGTCGCCTTCCCTCATCGCCGGCGTGCTGTCAGGCATCCGGTCAAGGAACACCCGCAGTGTTGCCCGGCGTTCCCGCTCCAGTCCCATACGGGCCCGGCCACGGGCCAGCTCGTGGAGAACATCCCAGTGGCTGGAGCTCCCGTGACGGCACCGGACCACCAGACCAATGGCGGCAACCACGGTGGGTGCCAGAATTCCCATCAGCTCAACCGTCATGCTGCCCTGCTCCTCACTCGCATGCGGGGCACTCGCCACCGCGCTTGTGCCCACTACAGGACCGGGACGGCCAAAGGGTTGAACGCGGAGAAGCCCGTATCGCGTACAGACGGCTGGAACACACCGGGATCGGCAGACGGCTACCGGCAGGAGAGCCGACTCGGCCTGACTCGTCAGTGGCCCCTCTGCCGCATCCGGCGGGTGCGCATGCGGCTTAGACCGTGTCCTACGTGGTGAGGCGGACGAGTCGCTTGTAGCAGCAGAGGGCGGCGGCAAGACCGAGGAATCCCAGGTAGTTGCGGGGATCGCGTTCGTAGCGGGGGCTGAGGCGGCGGTAGCCGGACAGCCACGACATCGTCCGCCCGATGACCCATCGACGGCGCCCCAATCTCTCGCTGGACTCGATGTCTTTGCGGGCGATCCGTACGCCGATCCGCTTGCCTCGCAGCCATCTGCGTAGGTCGGCCCGGTCGTAGGCTTTGTCGACGTGGAGGCGCTGGGGCTTGAAGTGGCGGCCGCGGTGGGGGTCGTGTCTCGTTTGGTGCCCCTCCACCATCGGCTTCAGTCCTTCGCTGTCGTGGACGTTGCCGGCGGAGACGCCGACAAGGAGGGGCAGGCCGTTCGCGTCCGACAGGATGTGCATCTTGGAACCCGGCTTGCCCCGGTCCACGGGGCTCGGACCTGTGTGTCCGCCCCCTTTTTGGCCCTGACGTGGGCGGTGTCGAGGATGACGCGGGAGACGTCCAGGAGCCCGGCGTCATCCAGGCGGTGCAGCACGGCTTCGTGGAGCCGGCCCCATACGCCAGCCCTCGACCAGATCAGGAACCGGCGGTGGACGGTCGACTTCGATACCCCGAAGCAGGGCGGCAGCGACCGCCAGGCGCACCCGCTGACCAGCACGTAGACGATGGCCGCGAACACCGTCTCATCAGGCGCGTTCTGCGTTCCCCCGCCCTGTGGCCGCGTCCGTTGCACCGGAATCAGCGGCTTGGCGATCTCCCACAAGCCATCCGGCACGATCCAGCTCCACGTTCCCCGCCCCATACCGAGCCAACGTCCGCCTCACCACGTAGGACACGGTCTTAGAAGGTGCCTGCTCTATCCATTGAGCTACGGGGACTGACTGCGGAAAGGCAGTATCCCAGGTGCTTGCCCATGGGGTCTGTGGGACGTATGTGGGATCTTCCAGCTTCCTGGAACGGTGGGACGCGTGTGTCCCGGTGGCCCGGACGTAGGGTCTCACACCATCTTCACAGGGCCGAAGCCCTTCGCGGAAACAATCCCAGGCCCGCCCGGCGTTGACGATCTCCGAGCCGAGGAGGGGAAGGTGTCGGGCCTGAAGCTGTTCCACACGACGACGAGCGGCGCGATCGAGGTCGCGCCGCGTCTCGCCGAGACCGAGGCAGACGTGCAGGGCATGGTCGAGGCGCACATGGAGACGGTGCTGGGCGTCCGGTTCCTGGCGAGCGAGTACAGCACCGGGCCGGTCCACGGAGGCCGGATCGACTCGCTCGGCTGGACGAGAACGGATCCCCCGTCGTGGTGGAGTACAAGCGCGGTCTCGACGCCGGCGTCATCAACCAGGGGCTGTTCTACCTGAGCTGGCTCGTGGACCACCGGGCGGAGTTCGAGCACCTGGTCCGCGACCGGCTCGGGGCTACGGCCGCGGCCCAGGTGTTCTGGAGCAGCCCGTGGCTGATCTGTATCGCCGGGGACTTCACCCGCTACGACGTGCACGCCGTGCGCGAGCACCGGCGCAGCATCGACCTGGTCCGCTACCGGCTCTTCGGCAGGGACCTGCTCGGCCTTGAGACCGTGGCTTCCGTGAGCGGCAGCGTGCAGGTGGTCCGCCGGGCACGGTGCGGGGCGGCTGCCCGGGCGGCGGCCGATGTCCAGGGCGCGTCGATGGTGGAGTTGGCAGGTGCGGTCGACGAGGTCCTGCTCGGGCTCGGGGACGGCGTGAACCGGGTGGAGCGCGAGACCTACCGGGCCTATCAGCGGCTGCGGAACTTCCCCTGCCTGTACCCGCCGCAGCGCAGCAAGCTGCTGGTCTACCTGAAGGTCGACCCGGAGGACGTCGACCTTGTTCCGGGCTTCATCCGGGACGTGTCCGGTCTCGGTCACCACGGGACGGGTGATCTGGAGGTGCAGCTCGGTATGCCGAGAGACGTGGAGCGGGCGCAGGACCTGTTTTGGGCAAGCTACGCGGCTGCGTGATCGCCCGCTGCTCCGGCCTCGTGGCGGGCTGCGCTACGTGTCGTGTCTGCGGTCGTGAGAGGAGCCTCTCGACGTGCGGGCAGGGCGTGGCGGTGGACTACCTATGGTGCGCGGGATCGCCGGTTTGGCCAACCGGCGATCCCGCGCTATGTTGCCCCGCTCGTGTGGGCCGGTGATCAGCGTGAACGGCTGGTGGGACGGCTGGCCGTGACCGCCGGAGGCACGAGCATCGGTCGGACGGAGTGTCGCGAAGCAGCTGCCCGTGGGCAGTGTCACCTTTCACGGCCGGCAAGGGTCGTTCGTTTCCGGGGTTCGGGAACCAGGACGACGTGCGCGGTGGGTGTTGTGGTGCTGTCGGCCGTGGCGACCAGCAGGTGGCGGCCGGCTTGGGCGGGGCGGAGGACGTAGCGGCCCTGGCTGTCGGTGTAGGCCACGTCCGCCTGAGCGCCGACCGGATCTATCAGGGTCACCGGGGTGTGGGGCAACGGGCTGCCGTTGAGGTTGCGTAGTTGTCCGTATACCAGGTTTTCGTCGGTGGGGAGCGGCAGTCCGTCGCCGAGCGCGGCGCGCAGCCGGCGGAAGGCGTCCCGGGCATACGGGGTTGCCCAGTCGGCGGGCAGGTCGCCGGGCCGGGGCGCGCTTCCGCGTGCCGCCGCCTCGGCGAGCGCGTCCAGGGCGTGGACGGCACGGGCCCGGTCGGTCGTGGACAGCGGTTGGGCGGCCAGCTGGAAACCGAGCTCTTGCAGGGCGAGGAAGGCGGGCCACAGGGCGAGTGCCGCCTGAGGGGGGCGGATGTCATCGAGCGCCTGGCGAAAGGTGCTGCCGGTGTTCTGCACAGCGGCCAGTACGGTGCGCCGCCGGATGCGCTCGGCATGCGGACCGGAGACCTCGGTGGTCAGGGCCCGGATGGATGCGGCCAGTTGCCCGCGCAGCAGGACGGAGTTCGGCCGCCGCCACAGTGCGAGCGCGGTCAGGACGGCTACCGCGCAGCCGAGGGCGGTGGTCAGCAGTCGATCGTCGAGCATGGGCAGGTAGGCACCGGAGCCGCGATAGGACAGAGGCAGGACGCCCGGAGTGAGGACAGCCATGGCGAGAGCCGAGTTCTTGGCCAGGAAAGGCTGGGCGAAGCCGACCAAGGCGGCGGCGAGCAGAACCACCATGGTTCCGGTGGGGTGCCAAGCGAGCACAGCGGCGGTCGCGCCCAGCCCGAGCAGGGTACCCAGACAGCGCTGTACCGCGCGGTTGACCGTGCCGATGCTGCCGGGCGCGAGCAGTACCGAGCCAGCCGCGATCATGGCCCAGTCGGGCCGGGGCAGCCCGGTCAGGTGGGCGAGCCCGCCGGCTGCCAGTACTGCGCCGCCGGTTCGCGTCGCGTAGCGCCAGGTGAAGGAGTGCCCTCGGGCTCCAGCGCCCAGGGCTGCCCACAGGGAGGGGTAGCGTCCACTGTCCATCGGGTGGTGCTCGGCAGGTGGGGCGGTGCCCAAGGACCGTCGGGCGTCGGCGAGTGCCTGGTGCAGACGTGCTGCCGCGTCGGTCGGAGTGCCGTACCGGGACCCCGGCTGGTGGCCGCCGTCCTGGATCGGGGCCTGTGCCGGTCTCAGTGGCCCGCGCCGGGCCTGCTGCGCCAAGCGGTGCGCCGTGTCGGAGGCGGCGGCGTGCCAGGTGTCCAGCGTGGAGCGATGTGTGGTGCGCGACAGCGCTCCGGCGGCGGCCACTGCGGTAGCCGCGTACTGGCACAGGTTCACCAGCCGCTGCCATTCTCCGCTGCGCCGCAGCGCGTCGGTGGCTCCGCGGCGGACGGCCTCCCAGGCCGCGTCCAGGTCGGTGACCGCCGCATGGCGGGCCGTTTCGGCCTCCGCGCCGCCGGCCGCCGCGATGAGCGCGGCGAGGGAGTGGTAGACCCGCGCCACCGCCCGGTATTCGGCGGCTCGCCCCACTGCCAGCGTCTCGGCGATGGTGACCAGCAAGCCGACGCTGGCTCCGATGGTGACCCAGCCGAGCAGGGACGGCAGTTGGCCGGCCGTCACCGGGACCGTACTGCACAAGGTGTAGGCGAGCAGGTAGAGGAACCCGCCTGGTGGCGCGGCCCGGAGGGTCAGGCAGAGGTAGTAGCAGGCGGTGGTGAGCGCCGCACCCGTGCCGATCACTGCCCAAGGGGAAGCGTGCCAGGCGGAGAGCGAGAAGCCGGCCATCGCCGCCAGGGCCAGGGCGACGCCCGCGACGGGGGCCAGCCGTCGGCGGTGCGCACCGGGCGTGCACTGCTCCAGCATCACATTCCAGCTGCCGATGAAGGCGGCCAGCCCGGCGGTGAGTCCCGCGGTCTCGTACGCGCTGACGAATACTGCGGCGCCGGAACCGGCCACCAGCAGCGCCTGGCCCCACAGCCACGGGCCAGGACTGAAGGCCAGCACGCCGCGGAGCGTGAATCGGCCCCTTGGCGGGGCCTGGAGACTGTGGTGGGCTCGGCCGGTCAGTTGGATCACCTCAGCGACTATAAGGAGCCTTATTTAGGGTACCCTAACATCCGGGCGGGGTGGGGGCTGGTTAGGGTGCTGTCATGCGGCAAAGCGATGTGGGAACGAGTGACGCCTGGCGGGCGGGGGTGCTTCTGCGTCAGGTGCACCAGCGCAAGCACCAGGCGATCGACGCGGCGCTGGCGCCGCGCGGCACCTCCATGTCGCAGTACGTGGTGCTGCTGGCCATCGCTGAGCAGCCGGACGCCTCTTCGCATGAGGTGGCGGTGCGCACCGCGCAGACGGATCAGTCGGTGGGTGCCATGCTGCGCCGACTGGTGGACGAGGGGCTCGTGGAGCGGACGCACGGCAACGGGCGGATCTATCGGCACCGGCTCAGCGCGCGCGGGCGTGAACTGGTGGAGCGTTGTGAGGGCCCGGTGCACAGGGTGCTTGCCGAGGAGTTCTCCGCGTTGAGCGCCGAGGAAGTGGCGCAGCTCAGGGAGCTGCTGGAGCGGCTGTGACCTGCGTCGGTCCGGGCGTGACCTCATGGATCGGTGCCGAGGTGTGCCGGGATGGATGCCGTCGCCGCCCCGGCGGGCGGCGACGAACTCGACGGCGTCCGCCGGGGCGGCGGTCTGGGTGAGGATGCGGATCGTGGTGCGGGGGCCGGTTCCGGACGGGATCGACGCCCGCTTTCTCGGGTGCCGGTGCGGCCGGCCTCCCGCCACCTTGTCGGTGTAAGGGGAGCGCTCGCGTCGGCGGTGAATGCCGCCAGGGCCTCGCGGAGCGGGACTCGACGGCCGAGGAAAGTTCCGACACCGGGTTCCCGGCGAAGTCGGTGGCGCCGGCGACGATCACCCTCGGCCGAGGTGTGAACGGCAGCACCAGGTCGCAGCGCCGACGTCGGGAACGTCCCGCACGGTCGGCTCTCTCCACATCAGAGGTCAGGGGTTGACAGCATCGCCGTTCACGGCATCTCCTGTCTAAGGCTCCTTATATTTTAGCCCTTAGTAATTCCGCCAAGGCTGACCGGCTCGGGCGGGAGGATCAGGTGGTGCAATGAAACCGGGCCCCTTCGACTACATCGCCCCGACGACGCTGCCCGAGGCGTTGCGGCTGCTCTCCGATCCCGAGCGGGACAGCAAGGTTCTGGCCGGTGGCCAGTCCCTGATTCCGATGCTCAACATGCGTCTGGCCCGTCCCGAGCTGCTGGTCGACATCACCCGCGTCGCCGAGCTGAACCGGCTGGGCGTGGACACGGACGGGGCAGTGCACATCGGTGCCGCGGTGCGGCAGTCCGCGGTGGCCGCCGACCCTGCGGTCCGCGCCGGATGGCCACTGCTCGCGGCGGCCGTCGAGCAGATCGGACACCCTCAGATCCGCAACCGCGGCACCGTCTGCGGCAGCCTGGTACACCATGACCCGGCCGCCGAGCTTCCCGCGGCGGCACTGGCCCTTGACGCGCGGTTCACCGTTGCCCGGATGGACGGCTGGCGGAGCGTCGAGGCCGGGGATTTCTTCCTCAGCACCTTCGCCACCGCCGTGGAGCCGGAGGAGATCGTCACCGAGACGGTCATCCCGCCTCTTCCCGCCGGGACGGGCTGGGCCTTCCGTGAACTCGCCCAGCGTCGCGGCGACTTCGCGGCCGCCGGCCTGGCCGTCCTGCTGCGGGCCGACGGCGCCGCGGTCGACTCCGCGCGCATCGTCTACTGCGGTGTCGGCAGCACCCCAGTACGTGTGCCGGAGGCCGAACAGGCTTTGCTCGGGCAGGAGTTCGGCGACGCGGCGATGGCGGACGCGGCTCGGGCGGCGAGCGCCGTCCTCGACCCGCCCGGGGACCTGCACGCCAGCGCCCAGTGGCGGCGGGAAGCGGCGGAGGTCCTGCTCGTACGGACCCTCACGGAAGCATGGGAGCGCACCGCATGAACACCCCCACCGACCGTCGCCGGGCCGAGCAGCCACCGCTGCCGGAGCCCACGGCCTGGCACGAGGTCCACCTCACCGTCAACGGCGAGTCGGTGGTCGCCGAGGTCGAGTCGCGGCTGCTGCTCAGCGACTTCCTGCGGCAGCGCCTGGGCCTGACGGGCACGCACGTCGGCTGTGAGCACGGCGTCTGCGGGGCCTGTACGGTGCTGATGGACGGCGTCCCGGTGCGTTCCTGCCTCACCCTCGCGGTGCAGGCCGCCGGCGCCGAGGTGCGCACCGTGGAGGGTCTCGCCGAGGACGGCGAGCCACTCGGGCCCGTGCAGCGCGCCTTCCACGAGCAGCACGGCATGCAGTGCGGCTTCTGTACCCCCGGCTTCGTGATGACCTGCACCGCCCTGACCGAGCGCGCCGAACGCCCGGACGAGGAGACGGTGGCCGACGAGCTCAGCGGCCACCTGTGCCGGTGCACCGGCTACCAGAACATCCGCGCCGCGGTGCGCCAAGCGCTCGACGAGAGCTTCGGCCCGCAGGAGGCGGAATGAACACCCCGCACACCGACGCCCCGTACGGCGGAGCATCCGGCGGTCCCTGGATCGGTCGCGGCCTGCCGCGCGTCGAGGACGAACGCCTGCTGCGCGGGCACGGCCGCTATGTCGACGACATCCGGCTCCCGGGCACGCTGGAGGCGGCCTTCCTGCGCAGTCCGCACGCGCACGCCAGGATCACCCGGATCGACGCGGAGGCCGCCCGCATCATGCCCGGTGTGTGCGCCGTCTACACCGCCGCCGAGACCGCCGCACTCCCGCCGGTGGTCAATGAGGCCGAGCTGCGGGTCCCCGAACCCCTCGCGCAGGCGCTGAACCCGCTCGTGCGCAAGCTGCCCTACCCCGTGCTCGCCGACGGACGCGTCACCTTCTGCGGCCAGCCGGTGGCCATGGTGATCGCGGAGAGCCGTTACCTCGCCGAGGATGCGATGGAAGCCATCGAGGTCGACTACACACCCCTGCCGGTGGTGGTCGACCCGGACGAGGCGCTGCTTCCCGGTGCCCCGCTGATCGAGGAAAGCTGGGGAGACAACCTGGCTCTGGAGGCCGCCACCTCGGTCGGCGACCCGGACGCGGCCTTCGTCGGCGCCGCCGTGGTGGTCGAGGAGAAGTTCCACGCCCACCGCTATGTCGCCTCCCCCATCGAGACCCGCGCCGTGCAGGCCGCGCCGGGCGCCTACGACGGGCGCATGACGGTGTGGTCCAACACCCAGACCCCGCACCGGCTGCGCGACCACATCGCCCAGTCACTGCAGCTGTCCGCCGAGGCCGTGCACGTGATCGCGGCAGACGTCGGCGGCGGCTTCGGCCAGAAGGGCATCATCTACACCGAAGAGGTCCTCATCCCCTACGCTGCGCAGAAGTTGGGCGTGCCCGTGCTGTGGCGTGAGGACCGCAACGAGAACCTCGTCGCGGCCTCTCACGCCCGCGAGCAGGTGCACCGGATCGCGCTCGCCGCCGACGCCGACGGAAAGCTCCTCGGCCTGCGCGACGACTTCGTGGTCAACTTCGGCGCGAGCACCTTCACCGGACTGGTCGTGCCCTACAACTCGGTCGTCCACCTGCTCGGCCCCTACCGGGTGCCGAACGTGGACATACGGGTCCGCGCAGCCCTCACCAACACCGCGCCCACCTCCCCCTACCGCGGCGCCGGCCGCCCGGAGGCCGTCTTCGCCATGGAGCGGGCCCTGGACCGGCTGGCCCGGAAACTCGGCATGGAACCGGCCGAGCTGCGCACCCGCAACCTGATCACCCCCCGGGAGCTGCCCTACCGCACCGGGTTGCTGGACCGGGCCGGCAACCCCCAGGAGTACGACTCCGGCGACTTCCCGGAGCTGCTGCGCCGGGCCGTGGAGATGGTCGGCCTACCCGAGGTGCGCAAGCGCCAGGCCGAGATCGCGGCGGCGGGCTCGGACCACCGGGTCGGCGTCGGCTTCGCAGTCTACCTGGAGGCCACCGGTCTCGGCCCGTTCGAGTCCGCCCGCGCCTCGGTACTGCCCGACGGACGGGTACGGATCGCCCTGGGCACCCCCTCGCAGGGGCAGGGCCACCGCACCAGCATGGCCCAGATCGCCGCGGACGCGATCGGCGTCCCCTTCGCCGCCATCGAAGTGGTCGGCGGCGACACCGACACCGTGCCGCACGGGGTGGGCACCATCGCCTCACGCGCCCTCGTCACCGCGGGCAACGCCACCCATCTGGCCGGGCTCCGGCTCCGCGAGCGCATCCTGGCCGCGGCGGCCGACCGACTCGGCGTCCCCGCCGGAGAGCTGACCCTTCACGGGAGCACCGTCCAGCACCCCGGATCCGGCGTTTGCGTCGGCCTGGCGCAGCTCGTCGCCGACGGCCGCGAGCTCAGCGAGACCGCCTACTTCCGCCCGCCCGGCTTCACCTTCTCCAGCGGGGCCAGCGCCGTCGTGGTGAACGTCGACACCGCCACCGGGCACGTCACCATCGAAAATTACGCGGTGACCCACGACGCCGGACGGATCGTCAACCCCGTGATCGCACACGGGCAGGTCGCCGGCGGCATCGCGCAAGGCATCGCCGGAGCCCTGTACGAGGAGATGCGCTACGGCCCGGACGGCCAGCCCGTCACCACCACCTACATGGACTACCTCGTCCCCACCTCCGCTGAGATTCCCGACCTGCGACTGGCCGAGATCACCACCCCGAGCACGCTCAACGCACTCGGGGTCAAGGGCCTCGGAGAGGGAGGCGCCATCGCCCCGCAAGCCGCCATCGCCAACGCCGTCGAGGACGCCCTCGCGCCGTTCGGCGTGGTCGTCCGGCGCGGCCCACTCACCCCCGACCGCATCCGGGACCTCCTGCGGGAGGCATCCGGCGCCACCACTGCAGCGACCGTCTGAACCACCCTGGGAGGAACACCATGCGACTCGAGAACCACTTCACCGTCCCGGTCCCGCTCGACGACACCTGGAAGCTCTTCCAGGACATCAGCGCCGTCGCCCCCTGCATGCCCGGCGCCGTCCTGGACACGGTCGAGGACGACAGCTTCACCGGCCGGATCAAGGTCAAGGTCGGCGCGGTCCAGATGAGCTACCGCGGCCAGGGCACCGTCACCCGCAACGAGGCCGGGCACACCGTCACCCTCGACCTGAACGGCAGCGAGACCCGCGGAGCCGGAACCGCCTCGGCCAAGGTCACCGCCCAGCTCACGCCGGACGGGGACCGCACCCAGGTCACCGTCCGCACCGACCTCGACCTCACCGGCCGGCCCGCCCAGTTCGGCCGCGGCATCCTCGCCGACGTCGCCGACCGCCTCGTCCAGCAGTTCGCCGCCAAGCTCGCCGAATACCTCAGCACACGCCAACCAGGAGGCGACGCGAGCACCGTCGCCCTGCCGGGGGCCCACACCTCCACCCCTCCCGAGTCCTCGCCGTCCGAGCCCGAAGCCGTGGACCTGGGCGCCGCCGTACTCCCCGTCCTCGCCAAGCGCGCCGCCAAGCCCGCCGCAGCCCTCACCGGCGCCGGCCTGCTCATCTGGCTCCTGGCACGTCTGCTCCGCCGCTCCCACCGCACCGGCTGAAGATCGGATGCCGCGACGTCCGCGGTTCCGTTCGCAGGATCATCAGTCGTCTTCAACGACCAGCGGGGACGGGTCACTTTCCCAAGCCAGGTCGAGGACGTACCGTTCGGTATGCGGGGTGTGCCGCCAGTCGTCCGGCAGGCGGGCTTCCGGCCCGAATGCGGCCAGATCGCGCAGTTTCGCATCGTGATAACTGCCCATGGCCTGGCGGCCGGTCCACCAGGCGGTTCCCCGGTACACACCTGGGCGGGGCAAGGTCATGTCTCCTGCGGGGCCGTAGCTGAGCTGGTTGACGACCAGGGCTCCTGTTTCGGACTCGAGGGTGATGGCGAGGTGGCCTTCGGCGTCGCCCGGAGCAGGGGGCGGTGCGTCCCAGATGCGGATGTCGACCTGGGCGGGGATGTGGGCCTGAAGGCTGTAGAGGTACAGGTGGTAGCCGTTGCCGGCCACCACCTGCCGACGCGCGGCGTCCATGGCGGCTGCGTCGTCGAGGTAGGCGTCGGCGTCATACACCTCGATGAAGCGACGGCCTGGAACGCCGTTGACGCTGTACTCGGACAGGAGCCCCATGAACGGGCCTTTCTCTCAGCGGGTGATCTTCACGTAGAACGGGTCGCCGTCCAGTTGCTGGTGTGCGCCGGGTCGGCGGCCTGAGCTTCAGCGAAGGTGCCGTAGTCGGTGGATCGGTCGAGCAGGGTGAAGTCCATGTCGCCGGCGGTGAACCGGCTGGTGTAGTAGTGCCCGGTCGCGGCCTTGGGCTGGAGACCGGTGACCGCGATTCGGCAGGCCCCTTCGTGCCGCGGGCTTCGATGCTGGTGCTCCACGCGGGGCGTGTTGTCGTACAGGAATCCGATCTCGGCAGTTCCCGAGTTCTCGGGGGCGCTGATGGTGGCGTTGCTTGACCGCGAGGTGCTCTCCTTCGTGCGGAGCGTGGCGTGCAGGCTCCAGAAGGTCTGCTCGATCGTCATGTACGTGGTGATCGGACCGCGGTTCCCTCCCTCCGGGATGTGGCTCTCCGGGCTCGGGACAAGCACTACCCGCCAGGTGCCTGTGACCCAGGAACGGCCGGTGAACCGGTGGATGACGGGCCAGTGCCAGGCCCACTTGTCGAACACGACGGTGCCGTAGCCCACGAGAGCCGGGATGTACGCGAACAGGTACCGGAACTCGGACGGGTACAAGCCCAGGACGACCAGGACGACTGTGTAGAGGGTGGCGGCGATGGTGGCGCCGGCGCGGATGGTGGTCGCGGTGTTCATCGTCAGCTCTCGTAGTCGAGGTAATACCACGCGCGCTCGATCAGCTCGCGCGCGTCCTTCTCCGTCCACTTCTGGCCCTCGCCGAACACCTTCTTGATCCCGTTCGGCTCCACCATGCGTTGATAGCCGAACCAGGCTCCCGTGAGCTGCCGGTAGACGTCCCGCAGGCTCTCGCGGACCACAGCGTCCAGGCTGCCCTCGCGGAGAAAGACGTCGTCCGGGACGTTGTAGATCAGGCACTCGGAGAAGTACGACGGAAGGGCCTTGATCACACCCTCGGAGGCGAGGTCGTTCTCGACGTTCTTCAGCACCCGCACCACGAACTTGTACCGGTACTTGGTGTCGGTGTTCTTCGTGCGGCCGTTGGCCAGCTGGAGCTCGGGCCAGTTGATGACACGCTTGCCGTCGCGCCCGTAGACGACGCTGCCCACGTACTCCCCGCCGGGAGCCGTGGTGTCGTAGGCCACCCACTTGAAGCACGGCACCACGTCGATGCTGGGACGGCTGCCCACAACCTCCGGAACGTACAAGGCGAGGTTGTGGTCCGTGTCCACCGAGCCGAAGTGGTTGGTGAGTGCGTCCTCGACCTCCTGGCGGAGCTTCTGCCGGGTCCACGGCCCCGTGTAACGGGCCGGCTGCCCAAACCACCAAGCCGCCAGCCCCTCCGTATGGAAGGGGTCGTTGAGCTTCACCATGATGTCGACGTCGCTGTCACCGCGGACGTTGGTGTTGTTAGGGTACGAGCCCTTCGACGCCACCGTGATGTCGAGTGCCTGGAACGGCTCGTGTCGGAGCACCGCCTGTTTCACCATGCGCTCAGCGCGCTCCAGCCGGAGCTGTTCGGAAGCACCCGGGGGGTTCTTCCACTTGTTGATCAAAGTGATCCGCTGTTCATACGTCAGCTGCCGTGCCATGAACGCCTCCATGCTTGGCGCGCCTGCGCCGGCCAACAGCGTACGAGCGGGCACTGACAGCGACACACCGATAAATCCGCACGCGGCCAGGCGGGGAGCTTGCCCCGCGGGGCCAGGGGGGAGCGGTACCGCTTCCAGGGCCTACACGCGCTGGGGTGCGATGACCGGGAATTTTGAGCTGCGGCATCGCACTGGTGTGCGTGTAGGACCTGGGATGTTGGGACGCTCCCCCGGCGAACTACGGTGCGGCCGTGGCGGGTCGGTGAGGCGGTCCAGCCTGGTGTAGAGGGTCTGTACGAGGCGGGTGCGGTTCTGGACGCAGCGGGCGCCCTTGGGCGGGGCGGACAGACGGCCGTCGGCTTCGCGGAGGACGACTTCGGCGAAGGGGCCGCGGCCGTCGCTCTTGGGCAGGGCGGCCGCGAGGCGTCGGACGTCAGCGGCGACCGCGCGGGTGTGCCCGGTAAGTCGGAGGGCGATTCGCTCGTAGTCGCGGGGTGCGAGATCCGGGTCCTTCCACGCGGGGACGGCGGTGACGAGTGCCCCGTGCGGGGCACGGTCCTGGGGAGTTCGGCCTCGATCAGGCCCTTCGGGTCGTGGAGCACGGTGTAGGTGCCGCTCATCGGGCGCCCGCCGCGTCGTCGTCCTGGTCGTGGCAGGTCGGGAGCGGCCTCTGTCCGCGGCTGCCGGGAAGCGCCTGCGGCAGCAGTCGGCCCCACTCCCGGTGCCGGCGCCCTCGAACACCTCACATCAGCACCGCAAGCGTCCCCCGGCCTCCCCCCTTGCGGCGGGTCTCGACCGCCTCCGCGATCCGCTCGAACGGCAGGGCCATGGTGCGCAGGGCGAGTCGTCCGTCGGTCAGATCGCCAAGCAGCCGGTCGAAGACCTCGGCGGGGACATGGCGGCGGACCATGCTCATCGGCAGCAGGGCGATGTCCCGGGCCATCAGCGCGGGCAGGTCGACCCGGAGGGTGGTGCCGGCCACGTAGCCGATCAGGACGGCCCGCCCTCCGGGCCGCATGGCCTGGAGGAAGTCCGGGACGGTGTTTCCGCCTACGGTGTCGAGCAGGATGTCTACCTCCCCCTTCTCCGCGGCCTCATCGGAGGTCGGGCGGACCAGGACCTCATGCGCGGCGCCGGGCACAGCACCGACCGCGCCTTCGTCGCGGACCACCGCGACCACGTGGGCGCCGGCCCGCGCGGCCAGCTGCACACAGAGCGAACCGACAGCGCCTGCCGCGCCGGTGACCAGCACCCGCTCCCCCTTCTCGACCCGGCCCACCGCCTCTACCGCGGCCCATGCGGTGGTCGTCGGCGAGTAACAGGTGGCGGCGAGCGCGGCGTCCGCTTCCTGGGGGACCTCGCGGATCGCGCCGACCGGGACCGCGACACGCTCGGCCCAGGTGCCGTGCCGCTCCAGCCCGATGCCTCCGCCACGCACCAGCACCCGGCGTCCCAGCAGCGCGGCGCCGCTCTCCACGACGGTGCCGACGCCCGCGGTGCCGGGGGTGAACGGCAGCGCGGGCCGGTGCGCGAAGGTACCGGTCATGACGGTGAGGTCCAGGTGGGTGACGGCGGCGGCCTCGACTTCCACGGTCACCTCGCCACCCCCTGGCAGCCGGGGATCCGCGATCTCCTCCAGGCCGGGTGCGGTGTTCCAGGTGTGCAGACGAGCGGCAAGCATGGCGTACTCCGATACGTACGGCTGGGTGACGACGTCCCAGGAGAGCACCGCAACGACACCAACGGCCAATACCGCCACAGACCGAAAATGCCCGCGCCTGCAAGCACCCGGGCAAGATCGAGTCCTGCACGTCGCGCCTGTGGTGGTGCGGTGTGGGAGGCATCACGACATGACGTGGTCCCTGCCGGAACCGATGCTGACCGTGGCCGTGGACAGCCCGGCCCTGCCCTGCCCCCCGGGTGGGCCGCCGAGCCGAAGTGGGACGGTCTCCTGGCGCAGGTCGAGGTAGCAGCGCAGCCGCACGCCGGGCTCGCCGGCCATCCTGGTCGTCTGTCGCCGTCGCCCAGCGTGCGGCGAGCACTTCTTGCCCGTCCCGGCTCCACCGCCGCGGTGACGGCGACGGAGCGTGGTGGCCCCGGCCGACGCGCAAACCCGACCGGCACGGGGCTGTCGCCGGCCGGAAGCCGCACAAGCCCCCGTACAGAGCTGAAACAGCCCCTCGCTCCCGCGCTCCACCAACCGGTCGGGTGGCCCGGTCTCGGTGGAGGCGGCGGCCCCGTCGGTGTTCAGGCCCTGCTCGACGGCGATGGCGCGGTGGCAGAGTGACCGGTCGGTGCCCCGGCGGCACATGTACACCGTGCCGCCGGGGCCGTCGTCAGCGGGCGAGCGGTTCACGGCACGATGACGAGTCGCCCGCGCAGGCCCCCCTCGGTCAGGCGCGCGTGGGCCGCGGCGGCGTCCGCGAGAGGGAAGGTCCCGGCGACGCGGGCCAGCACGATGCCCTGGTCGGCCAGTCGGGACAGCTCGGCGAGCCTGGTGCCGTCGGCGCGTACGTCCAGGGCGTCGACGCGGATGCCGCGCTCGGGCGCCGGTTCCTGGCCGGGCCACACGCCGACGTAGGCGCCTCCGTCGCGGACCGGCGCGAGGGCCGCTCCGCCGAGCATCGCAGCATCGACGGCACCGTCGAAGGCCGCCGAGGGGAGGGCCGCGTCGCGGGGCAGGAAGTGGTCGGCGCCCCGGGAGCGCAGAAACTGCTCGTCGCGCGCGGAGGCGAGAGCGGTGACCTTCAGACCGCGGTGGTGGGCGAGTTCTACGGTGTGCGCGCCGACGCCGCCCGCCGCACCGGTGACGAGCAGGTTCTGCCCGGGCTGGAGGCCGGCCATGTCCAGGGCCTGCGCGGCGGAGAGGGCGTTGAGGGGGAGTGCCGAGGCATGGGTGTCGTCGAGGGTCTCCGGGGCCGGTGCGATCCCGTCCGCGGGGAGGATGGCGTACTCGGCGTGGGTTCCCAGCGGGGTGTGATGCCCGGTGGCCAGGCCGATGACGCGGTCGCCCGGGGACCAGCGCACCCCGGGGCCCACGCTGTCGACGGTGCCGGCGACGTCCCAGCCCAGGCCGATCCGCTCGCCGGTGCCGCCGAAGACGCCGGCCCGCATCGCCGCGTCCACGGGGTTCAGCGCGGCCGCCCCCACCTTGACCCGCACCTGCCCGGGGCCGGGGTCCGGTACCGGAACCTGCGTAATCTCGACTGCCTCGGGTCCGCCGAAGCGGGACACGGTCGCGGCACGCATGAACATGCTGTTCCTCCTGCGATGGGTGGGGTGGTGCTCGGAGACGCACGACGAAACGGCATCGTCCGGCCGTTTCTTACCTTTGGTACGCGACCCCACCCTGCGTCACCATGGAAGCCCGTGCAAAAGGCACACGCGTGTAAGAGAGACGAAAGGCGGGCACACCATGGCCCCCGAATCCCCGGCCGATCGAGTACCGGAGCGGACGGGGCCGTGCGCCCGCTGGCCCGCCGAGCACGGCGAGACCATGCGGCAGATCGTCGAGCGGGCCGGAGACAAGTGGAGCGTGCTCGTGATCGGCACCCTGGAAAACGGCCCCCTGCGCTACACCGACCTCCAGCGCTCCATCCCCGGCATCTCCCAGCGCATGCTCACCCACACCCTGCGCCAGCTGCGCCGCGACGGCCTGGTCACCCGCACCGCCTACCCCGAGGTCCCGCCACGCGTCGAGTACGCGCTGACCGGCCTGGGCCGCACACTGCTCGACGCGGTCACCGCCCTGATCGACTGGGCGGGCACCCACCACGACGAGATCACCGCGAACCGTGCCCGCTACGACAGCGAGGCCGCCGCCGGCTGATGCGCAGTGCGGTGCCTCCCGACTGCGGCCCACCGAGGAGACCACTTCGGAAACCCGCACCGGCATCCGTGTCTACGCCAGCCCGGCCGGACACCCACCGCCCTCACTCACCGCCGGCACCCGCGCACCGGCGAGCTGCTGTCCACCGTGAAGTTCATGGTGCGGACGCCCGCCGCCGGCGAACTCCAGCGCGATCTCCAGCGGGAACTGCCGGCCCTCGGGGTAGAGGACGTGCCCGGGCCTGAGGTCCCGTAGGTCAGCACGCGCTGACCGGCACAGGGCACGTGCAGTCGGCGCAGCCGGGCCACCACGCGGCGCAGCAGGCCGACCACCACCGGCCGGTCGTCGGGCGCGCACCGGTCGGCGCCGAGCCGCTGCACGCAGGTGGCACCGGACAGCCCGTTGAATTTGCGCTGCGAGGCCCCCGGGTTGTTGATGGAGATGTCTGGCGTCTCAACCAAGCAGCCCAGGGCCTCGTTGGTCATCTATCCTGCCGCACTCGACGTGCCGCATCCGCTCGTGGAGTGGGTCACCATGCTCATCGTCACCCGCGAGGGGGACCGGCGCTGCAAGCCGCGCCCGTCTCAACGCGCGATGGTGGCGCTCGTGTACTTACGTGAGCACATCACGTTGGCGCAGATCGCCGCAGGTTTCGGGATCAGCGAGTCCGCCCACGCCTACACCGTTCAGGGCCCTGCCGCGGCGCTCGAGCCGCCAGGCAGAGAGCACCGGCTCGATCAACTCCCAGCGGGCATCGGACAGATCACTCGGGTACGGGCGTCGCGTCGGCATGCTTCCGGCGTACCGCCACGGACCGAGTGCGCCCAGGCGCACAGCAACAACAACGGAAGCACGCGTCCGCGAAGGCCGGGCGTCCTGGGATGAGACAGGCACAGGTCACTTCCCGCCTCACCCATCACCCCATCCGACCAGCAAGAATCAACCGCATCTCCAGCAGCACGAGCACCACAACCCGACGGCCTGAAAATCGCTGGATACACGATCAGTCCAGGTGAAACCGACCTCTCAGTTCCTGTTTGCTATCCGTGCTCGGACCGCTGAGGCGGTTCGGAGGTCGCTGTTCTGGTGAGGATCGCGGCGAGGGTGGCAGCGGCGAGGCAGCTGGTCATGACGGTTGCCATCGGGGTGGGGCTTTGGGTGCCGAATTGCCCGACGAGGGGTGAAGCTGCCGCGCCGAGGAGGAACTGGCCTCCGCCCAGCAGGGCTGAGGTGGCTCCGGGGGCAGCGCGGCCGCGGCTCTGCGCAATGGTGATCACGGCGGGAAAGAAGACGCCGAACGCGGTGATGGCGGTCAGCAGACACAGCCAGGTCAGCAGCATGGTGCTGCCAGTGGTCGTCTGGATGAGGAGGAGGGCGGCTGTTCCCGCCGTGGCCACGGTGCCGCTGGCGATGAGCAGGGTTTCCGGGGAGCTGCGCCCGGCCAGTCTGCCGTAGGCCAGGCTGCCGGTCATGTTGCCGATGGCGTTCACGCCGTAGACCAGGCTGGCCAGGGATGGGGACAGGCGGTAGATGTCCTGGAAGACGAAGGTCGTTCCCGCGATGTAGGCGAAGACGGCGGCTCCGCCGAAGGCGAGGGCCAGGGCGGGCATGATGACAGCACGTCGGCCGGCAACACGGCCGATGGCGCGCAGGCTGGAGGACAGCCCACCGGTCAGACGCGCTTGAGGCGGGTGGGATTCGGGAATCCAGCGCAGCACGCCCAGGGCCAGGAAGAGGCCGGTGACGGCGAGGGCGGCGAAGACGTAGCGCCAGGAGACCACCAGCAGCAGGGCGCCGCCGAGCAGGGGGGCCAGGACCGGGGCGGTGGCGGTGATCGCGCCGAGCCGGGAGAAGACGGAGGGCAGTTCGCGGTCGTCGAAGAGGTCGGCGACGACCGCGCGGGAGACGACGATTCCGGCCGCTCCGGTGATGCCCTGTCCGACTCGGGCCGCGTTGAGCACTTCCACGGTCGGCGCCAGCGCGCACGCGGCGGAGAACGCGGCGAACAGCAGTGATCCGGCGATGAGGACGGGGCGGCGGCCGGTCGCGTCGCTGAGCGGGCCCAGCAGCAGCTGGCCGATGATGATGCCCGCCAGGAATCCGGTCAGCGACATCTGTGCGCCGGCGGCGTCGGTGCCCAACGACCGCGCCAGGTCCGGCAGAGCAGGCACGTACATGTCGGTGGCCAGCGGGCTGGCAGCGCTCAGACCTGCCAGGACCAGCAGTAATCGGGCGCGCCGGGCAGCGGCGGTTCGGGGGCCGCGCGGACCGCGGGATGTCTTGTCGGCGGAGGACGTAGTCATAGTGCGGCAGCCGCTCCCCGTGTCTGTCCGGACGTCGTTTCAGGCCCGTGGTGGCCGCGGGGCACCTCGGCGGCCGCCACCTGCTCGAGCAGACCGGCGGCGATCTGCAGCACGCCGCGTTCGGCGGGCGACAGCGTCTGCGCGAGCGCCGCGGCCAGCCATGCGTTGCCGTCGCGGACGTGCGCACGCAACGCTTCCCGCCCTGCCTCGGTGATCACGATGTTCTGGCGCCGGGCGTCCACCTCGCTGCGGGAACGGTGGATGCGGCCCTGCTCCTCCAGTTCGTTGAGCACCCGGGTCAGTGACTGTGCCTGCAGCCCTTCGATGGCAGCCAGGTCGGACGGGGTCAGCGCTCCGCTGTGGCGCAGGTTCGCCAGGACCGATGCGGCCAGCCGTGACAGCGGTCGGCTCCGGCCCGGTTGCTCGGCCCGGAGCCGGGACGCGAGCCGGGACACCGCCCAGCGCAACGACTCGGCCAGGGCCAGATCATGTTGATCCTGATCGTCTGCAACATCACTCATAGATGCCAAGCTAGAACTTGGTATATGAAGGCGCCAACCCTGAAGGAAGATATTTTTGCCAAGAGAAAGCTTCTCACTGACCTCGCAGTCGATCGAGGTCCGTTTCGGCACCTCCCAAGCCGGGGCCCTCGACGCGCTCTATGCCACCGCCTCCGTGGACGCGGTCGTCCCCGCGCACCCCGAGATCGACTGGGAGAGGCTGCGCACGATGGAGCAGGGCCGGCGCTCCCCGCTCGCCGCGCTGGCGAAGCAG
The DNA here is from genome assembly GCF_040680575.1 of Streptomyces sp. NPDC052020. Classification (NCBI taxonomy): domain Bacteria; kingdom Bacillati; phylum Actinomycetota; class Actinomycetes; order Kitasatosporales; family Streptomycetaceae; genus Streptomyces; species Streptomyces sp. NPDC052020. The sequence continues at coordinate 1,644 of NZ_JBFAWY010000050.1, read as the reverse complement.
GCCGCCCCGGCCTGACCGGGCCACTGCCCGCACGGCGCCGCCTTGTCCGGCGGGACGGGTGGCGTCGCCGGGCGGGGCAGCCGCGGCGGCGGAACAGGCCACGGCGGGACCTGCCCGGCTCCTGGCTGCGGTTCTCCTCCAGGAGCGGCTGCATGGCGGCCTGGAGACAGCCGGTTTCGGCGGCGGGCTTCGCTGGCGGCGGTAGAGAGCGTAGCCGTCGGGGCTGTCGAGCGCGGCCGTCAGCGTCTGCTCGCCCTCCCGTCCCAGCCGCCACCACACCGCCGCATCCGCGTCGTGCTCCGTCAACTGCTCAAGGGTGGTGAAGACGACGGGCACCACCTGGCCGCAGTCCTTCGCCGTGATCACCTCTTGGTAGTAGGTCTCATACCGGCGCGGAGCCCAGAAGCGGCGGCCGGCCTCCCCCAGCACGGCGACCGTGTTGTCGACCTTCGCCTTGGTGGTGTCGGCGAACACGAACGCGAGTGGCACCAGGCCCTCCCGGCCGGTCGGCGGGTAGACCCGCCGCCACAGCCGCTTCTCATGGTCGACGTGCTCGATCGCGTCCGGCCGGGAGCGGACCAGGTCCACGGTGTGCCTGTCCGCGTCCTTCGGGAGCAGCCGGCCCCACTCCCCGTACCGGCGCAGCTTGTGCACCAGGTCGTGCGCGTCCTCGGTGCGGCGGTCGATCTCCAGCAGCAGCACCGGCACCCCGGCCTCCGGCGCCCGCACCACCAGGTCCGCCCGTTGGACGTAGCCGCCCGCGAGCCGGTGCCCGATCTCGGTTCGGAAGCCGAGCCGGTGGCCGATCCCGGCGCGGTGGAGTTCGGCGGCCGACGAGGTGACCGCCGCGGCATGGTCGTCGTAGCCGGTGCCGAGCGGCTGGCCCGTGACCGGGTCGTACGACACGATCGCGTGATCGTGGAGCAGCGGCTTTGAGTCCGTGCGATTACTGCGCCACGACCACGGGCTCCACCCGCCATAGGCGTGGGCGGTGGCGGGGGGTGAGCAGGGCCGCGAGGGCAGCGGTCCGGGTGAAGCTCACACCGAAGTCCTTCCGAAGGTCACTGGGAGGCTCAACGAACGGCCAGCATGCCGTACAAAAGCGGGATCCGCGGCTCGGGCAGCCGCCACCAGCCAGACTCCGTACGGACCATCCGCGGCCAGCGCGGCCAGGGGAGCTCGTCGCTCTCCCGCAGTCGCCGGACACTCATTCCCGCATCCGTCAACGCGTTCACGACCTCTCCTATCCCGTGCATCCACTCGTAACTGTCCGTGGCGCCCTGGACGGCCGGGCCGTCGGTGTAGGTGTAGGTGGCATCCCGGTGCACCGGTCCGGAGCCCCCCAGGTAGTCGTGGCGCAGCAGCAGCTCCGGTCCCTCACCCGGACCCGGTGTCGGGCCGAGCGCGTTGAGCAGCGGGTGAAACTCCACGACGTACAACCGCCCGCCCGGCCGCAGCAGCCTGGCCACGACATCCGCCCACCGGTCGAGGTCGGGCAGATAGCACAGGGCGCCCTTGCCGGTGTAGACGACGTCGAACCGCCGGCCCCCGAGCGCCGCCACGGCGTCGTACACGTTGGCCTGGACGTAGGTGACGTCGAGGCCCGACTTCGCGGCGAGGTCCCGCGCGGCCGTCACGGACGCC
>NZ_JBFAWY010000049.1:0-42389 GCF_040680575.1 Streptomyces sp. NPDC052020 | reverse complement strand
CGCCCGGTTACATTCCGAACCCGGAAGCTAAGCTCTACAGCGCCGATGGTACTGCAGGGGGGACCCTGTGGGAGAGTAGGACGCCGCCGAACAATCATTCAAAGGGCTGGACCCGGAACTTCCGTTCCGGGTCCAGCCCTTTTTTGTTGTCTGTCATCGGGCGTTCACATGGCGCACCCAGCATCACGTCCATGGGTACTGCTGCAATGCTCAGGGCGGCCGGTGTCGGAGCCGGTGACGAGGTCGTCGTGCCGGCCTTCGGGAACGTGGAAGTCGCCCAGGCCGTTGCCCAGACCGGTGCGGTGCCGGTGTTCGCGGACATAGATCCGGTGACGTACTGCGTGGAACCGGCCGCTGTGGAAGCGGTGGTGGGGCCGCGGACGGCCGCCCTCGTGGCCGTACATCGGTTCGGCCGGTCGGCTGACATGGCGCGGCTGCATGAGATCGGGCAGCGGCACGGGCTGCTGGTGCTACAGCACGGGGAGCCGGAGGCGCCGCGCGACGAGATAGCGCAGCGCAGGCAGCGGGCCGGGTATCTCGACGCCAGGTTGCGGGGCGTGCGCACGCCCGAAGGGGGCGACGGGCACACCTACCAGCAGTACGTGGTGCGGGTACCGGGGAACGGGCGGCCGGACCGGGACGCGTTCGCCCGGGCCGTACGCTCAAGGGGAGTTGACTGTTGGGTGCCGGTGAAGACGCCTGTGCACCGGCTGCCCGAATTCCGGCGGTGCGTGTCGCTGCCCGAGACCGAACGGGCCGCCGGCGAAACTCTCGCCCTGCCGGTGGACGCCTCGTTGACGAGGCGGGACATGCAGCGGATCGTGGCCGCGTGCAACGCGCTCGGCGGGCTGTTGCAGCCCGCGTTCTGAACGGAGGGCGGTGCCCGGCGGACGCGGTTGGGAGCACGGGCCGGTTGGGGGTATGATCTATTTCGTTGCCGCGAGGGAAACTCCCGAAAAGGCGACAGGCCCCTATAGCTCAGTCGGCAGAGCGTCTCCATGGTAAGGAGAAGGTCAACGGTTCGATTCCGTTTGGGGGCTCAGGAAAGAAAGGCCCCGCCCATCGGGCGGGGCCTTTCGCATGCCCTGGCGGGCCGCCGGGCTAGTCCTGGTGAGGCTCCGGCACACGCATCGCGAGGATGGCCATGTCGTCCGACGGGGCGTCGGAAGCGAAGCGTTCCACGGCGCGCATGATGCGGGCCGCCACCGCGCCCGCCGTCAGGCCCGTGCAGGTCGTGAGGACATCGGCGAGGCCGTCGTCGCCCAGCATGCGGGAACCCTCCCGGCGTTCGGTGACGCCGTCCGTGACGCAGAGCAGGACATCGCCCGGATCGAGGGTGACCGTCTGCTCGTACAGCTCCAGGTCCTCGATGACGCCGAGAAGCGGCTGCGGTTCGGCGGCGGGCTCCACCGTGCCGTCCTGGCGCAGGCGCAGCGGGAGGGGATGGCCGGCGCAGACCACCTTCAGTTCCGCGCTGCCGTCCTCCCGCGGGCGCAGCTCGCCGTACAGGAGGGTCAGGAAGCGGCTGCGGGCGCCCTCGTCGAGGATCGCGGAGTTCAGACGTTCCAGGACCGCCGGGCCGCTCAGGCCCTCGCGGGCGAGCAGGCGCAGCGCGTGCCGGGCGAGGCCGGTGACGGCCGCCGCGTTCGGGCCCGTACCGCAGACGTCGCCGATGGCGAAGCCGTACGCGCCGTCGCGGATGGGGAAGAGGTCGTAGAAGTCACCGCCGACCTCGTTGCCCTCGCCGGCCGCGCGGTAGATGACCTCCACCTCGACGCCGTCGATCTGCGGCAGGCCGGGCGGCAGGAGGCTGCGCTGGAGGGACTGGCTGATGGCCGTGCGCTCCGAATACAGGCGCGCGTTGTCCAGGGCCAGGGCGGCCCGGCGGGACAGGTCCTCGGCCAACTCCAGGATCTCCTGGCGGAAGTGTTCGTCGGTCGGCTTGCCGAGGGTGAGCATGCCGATGACGCGGTTGCGGGCGACCAGCGGCAGGACGACCGTCTCGCCTCCCAGCGCGGCGGCGGTGGCGAGGGTGGGGCCGATCCCGGGCGTCACCTGATGCGTCGGGCCCGCGCCCAGGCCCAGGCTCCGCATCGACGTGCGCAGCGCCGCCTGGTGGGCCACCTCGCCGGGCGCGGTCCAGACGCGGGCGCCCGGGGTGGGGACCGGGTCGGGCGGGGGCACCTTGGACAGCAGGGACTTGATGCCGTCGATGAGGTCCTCGTCCTCGTGCAGGACGTAGGAGAGGTACGGCTCCGAAGCCTGGTCGGCGATGGTGTAGACGGCGCACCAGGTAGCCAGGGTCGGGACCGTCATCTGGGCCATCAGGGCCAGCGTCTGGTCGCGGTCGAGGGTGCCGGCCAGCAGGTCGGACGCCTCGACGAGGAAGCTGAGGGAGCCGCGGCGCAGGCGTTCCAGTTCGCCGAGGCGGGCGGACTCGACGGCGAGCGCGATGCGGTCGGCGGCGAATTGCAGGCGCAGCGCCTCTTCGTTGGAGTAGCGGCCGGGGGCCTCGGCGGCGACGCCGAGAGAGCCGGTGAGGCGGCCCTCCACCTTCAGGGGGACGGTGACGACCGAGCGCATGCCGGTGCCGTTGAGCAGGGGTACGGCACCGGGGACGGCCGTCAGGTCGTCGTGGACGGCGGGCATGCGGGCCGAGCCGTAGCGGCCGGGGCCCGCCTCGACGGGGACGCGGGCGAAGCGCTGGCGGGCCGAGGGCAGGCCGGTGGAGGCGCGGACCTCCAGCTCCGTCTCGTCGTCGGTGGCCAGCAGGAGGAAGGCGGCGTCGCCGTCGAGCATGTCGCGGGCGCGTTCCACCGTGCGCTGGAGGAGGCCGTCCAGGTCGTCCGGCGCGGGCGAGCCGATGAACACCTCGAACGGGTCCGTGCTCGGCGTGTCGGAGGCGGTGTTCGAGTCGGAGGCCGGGACCCGCGACGGGGTCTGGAGGACGGCCCGCTCGTGGTCCCGTACGAGGAGGCAGACCGTGGAGGGCTCGCCGCCCGTGTCGCGGACGCGGAGGTGGGAGGCGTACACCGGGGTCACCCGGCCGTTGGCGCCGCGGATGCCGTAGGTGCCCTCCCAGCGGGAGAGTTGCAGGGCTTCCGCGATGCCGGTGGCGGTGCCCGGGGTGTGCGGCCAGGCCGCGAGGTCGGCGAGGGGCTTGCCGGTGACCTGCTCGGCCGCGTAGCCGAACAGCTCCTCGGCGTCCTCGCTCCAGGCCGTGATGGCTCCGGTGCGGTCGATCTGGACGACGGCGACGCGGACCCGGCCGTCGGCGAGCGGGAGGAGGTCGGCGGGGAGACAGGGGCCGGCGGCCCGGGTGCCGACCGGCCGCTCGGGCAGGTCGAGTTGGAACCAGACGTTCTTGTGGGTGGGGGTGTACTCCACGCCCCAGCGGCCGGCGAGGGCCGCGCAGAGCTGGAGGCCCCGTCCGCCCTCGCGGTCGGGGCTGCTCATGCTGACGGCGGCCTCCTGCAAGGGGACCTCGCGCTCGGGGTAGCGGTCGGCCACCTCGATCCGTACGCCCTCACCGGTGCGCAGGCAGACGACGTCGGCGGAGGTTCCGGCGTGCACCACGGCGTTGGTGACCAGTTCGCTGGTGAGAACGACGGCGTCGTCGACGATGTCGGCGAAGCCCCAGCCCTGGAGGGTGTCGCGGACGAAGGAACGGGCGCTGGCGACCGATCGTCCGACGGGCTCGAAGCTGGCGGCCGCGCGCGCGGTGATCACGGAATTACTGGACCCTTCCTCGACGTGCAGGGCTTCGTGGCCGTCCGGTTCGGGCCGCTGCCGCGGCATCCCCGTCGGCTGGGGGTCCGGGGGCTGTCCCCCGGGGATCACTCCGGTGGTCATCTGCGGCCGCCCCTCCGATGCCCGCTCGTTCTCGTGCCACCGCCCAGGCCGGACGGACCGTGCGGCTGGACAGCCGCATGCAAGGTTACTTACCTTCGCCGTCCATGCGGATGCCGGTCTGCTGTGATTCCGCCCGGAGGGTGTGCGGACGATGTGCGAAGCTGCCGAACTGTTATGGCCTGGTTCGGCCGGGGTGAAACACTGGGCAGGCTCCCCGTGAAGGTCGGGGCGGGCCGAGTGGCTCGCGCGTCCGTGGGCAGCAGCCCTGGGAAACGGCCCGGCGGCCGGGTAGGAATGCGCGGCGGTACGGGAAACACGGAGTGACAACCGGTACGCCGAGTGGTTGTACCAGAGCACAGCAGTAAAGGTCGACCCCTGCGGGAGGGACACAGTGGAGTCTGGCGCAGCGGCGCGGGGCACGAAGACGCGCGCGAAAGGCGGACCGTCCCTGGGTAACCGGCGCACAGCGCGCGACGGGACCACCGTGGTGGACACGGCCGGCCTGAACCGGCTGCTCGCGGCTCTGGTGGCCATGCGGGACGGGAACTTCCGCAAGCGGCTCACGGTGACCGGTGACGGCGTGATGTCGGAGATCGCCGCCGTGTTCAACGAGGTCGCCGACCGCAATCTGCACCTGACCGGCGAGCTCGCGCGGGTGCGGCGCATGGTGGGGCGTGAGGGCAAGCTCACCGAGCGGCTGGAGACGGGCGCCTGCGAGGGGTCCTGGGCGGCCGCCATCGACCATTCGAACGCGCTGGTGGACGATCTGGTGTGGCCGGTCTCCGAGGTGAGCCGGGTGCTGTCGGCGGTGGCGGAGGGTGATCTGTCGCCGCGGATGGAGTTGCGGACGCAGGCGGCGGAAGGGGTGTCCGGGCACCCGCTGCGCGGGGAGTTCCTGAAGGTCGCGCGGACCGTGAACAACCTGGTCGACCAGTTGTCGACGTTCACCGACGAGGTCACGCGGGTGGCCAGTGAGGTGGGCACCCAGGGCAAGCTGGGCGGGCAGGCGCGGGTGCGGGGGATGTCGGGTTCGTGGAAGGACCTGACGGACTCCGTCAACACCATGGCGCACCGGCTTACGGCCCAGGTGCGGGACATCGCGCTGGTGACGACGGCGGTCGCCAAGGGTGACCTGTCCCGGAAGGTCACGGTTCACGTGGCCGGGGAGATGCTGGAGCTGAAGAACACCGTCAACACGATGGTGGACCAGCTCTCCGCGTTCTCCTCCGAGGTGACGCGCGTCGCGCGCGAGGTGGGCACCGAGGGCGCGCTGGGCGGGCAGGCCCAGGTGCCGGGCGTCGCCGGTGTGTGGAAGGAGCTGACCGACTCCGTCAACACCATGGCGGGAAATCTCACCGCACAGGTGAGGGGGATCGCCGAGGTGACGACGGCGGTCGCCAACGGTGATCTGTCGCGGAAGGTGACCGTCCCGTCGCGCGGCGAGGTCGCGCAGCTCGCCGAGACGATCAACCAGATGACCGAGACGCTGCGGATCTTCGCGGACGAGGTCACGCGGGTGGCCAACGAGGTCGGCGCCGAGGGGCGGCTGGGCGGCCAGGCGAACGTGCCGGGCGCGGCCGGCATCTGGAAGGACCTGACGGACTCGGTCAACACGGTGTTCCGGAACCTGACCACTCAGGTGCGGGACATCGCGGCCGTGACGACGGCGGTGGCCAACGGTGATCTGTCGCAGAAGGTCACCGTGGACGTCGCCGGGGAGATGCTGGAGCTGAAGAACACCGTCAATACGATGGTGGACCAGCTCTCCGCCTTCGGTGCCGAGGTCACGCGGGTGGCGCGGGAGGTCGGTGTCGAGGGCGAGCTGGGCGGCCAGGCGCAGGTGCCCGGCGCGGCGGGGACCTGGAAGGACCTCACCGACTCCGTCAACACGGCGTTCCGGAACCTCACCGGGCAGGTGCGCAACATCGCCCAGGTGACCACGGCGGTGGCCAACGGCGATCTGTCGCAGAAGGTCACCGTGGACGTGTCCGGCGAGATGCTCCAGCTGAAGAACACCGTGAACACGATGGTGGACCAGCTCTCCAGCTTCGCCGATCAGGTGACGCGGATGGCCCGGGACGTGGGCACGGAGGGCCGGCTGGGCGGGCAGGCCCGGGTCGACGGCGTGTCGGGTACGTGGAAGGAGCTGACGGACTCCGTCAACTTCATGGCGGGGAACCTCACCTCCCAGGTGCGGCAGATCGCGCAGGTGACGACGGCGGTGGCCCGCGGTGACCTGTCGCAGAAGATCGACGTCGACGCGCGCGGGGAGATCCTGGAGCTGAAGAACACCATCAACACGATGGTCGACCAGCTCTCCGCCTTCGCCGAGCAGGTGACCCGGGTGGCCCGCGAGGTGGGTACGGAGGGCCGGCTGGGCGGTCAGGCGCAGGTGCCCGGGGTCGCGGGGGTGTGGCGCGACCTGACCGACTCGGTGAACGGCATGGCCGGCAACCTCACCGCGCAGGTCCGCAACATCGCGCAGGTCGCGACCGCGGTGGCCCGCGGTGACCTCTCCCAGAAGATCACCGTGGACGCGCGCGGGGAGATCCTGGAGCTGAAGAACACCCTGAACACGATGGTGGACCAGCTGTCCTCCTTCGCCCAGGAGGTCACGCGGGTGGCCCGGGAGGTGGGTACGGAGGGCATCCTGGGCGGCCAGGCCGAGGTGCAGGGTGTCTCCGGTACCTGGAAGGACCTCACCCAGTCCGTCAACGGCATGGCGAACAACCTGACGCTCCAGGTGCGCAACATCGCCGAGGTGACGACCGCGGTCGCCAAGGGCGACCTGTCGAAGAAGATCACCGTCGACGCCAAGGGCGAGATCCTGGAGCTGGTCACCACCGTCAACACGATGGTGGACCAGCTGTCGTCGTTCGCCGAACAGGTGACGCGGGTGGCCCGCGAGGTGGGCACCGAGGGCATCCTCGGCGGGCAGGCGCACGTGCCCGGTGTCACGGGCATCTGGAAGGACCTCAGCGACAACGTCAACCTGATGGCGAAGAACCTCACCGTGCAGGTGCGGAACATCTCCCAGGTGGCCGCCGCGGTCGCCAACGGCGATCTGACGCGGACGGTCACGATCGAGGCGCGCGGTGAGGTCGCGCAGCTCGCGGACACCTTCAACACCATGGTCAAGACGCTCAGTTCGTTCGCGGACCAGGTCACCAAGGTGGCCCGCGAGGTGGGCACGGACGGCATCCTCGGCGGGCAGGCGCATGTCCCGGGGGTGGCCGGCACGTGGAAGGACCTCACCGAGTCGGTGAACCAGATGGCGTCCAACCTGACCGGTCAGGTGCGCAACATCGCGATGGTCACCACCGCCATCGCCAAGGGCGATCTGACCAAGAAGATCGACATCGACGCGCGGGGCGAGATCCTGGAGCTGAAGACGACCATCAACACGATGGTGGACCAGCTGTCGTCCTTCGCCGAGGAGGTCACGCGCGTGGCCCGCGAGGTGGGCACCGAGGGCCAGCTCGGCGGCCAGGCGCGGGTGCGGGACGTCGACGGCACCTGGCGGGACCTGACGGAGTCCGTGAACGAGATGGCCGGGAACCTGACCCGGCAGGTGCGTGCCATCGCGCGCGTGGCGACCGCGGTCACCCGCGGCGACCTGAACCTGAAGATCGACGTGGATGCCGCGGGCGAGATCCAGGAGCTCCAGGACTACATCAACAAGATGATCGCCAACCTGCGGGACACCACGATCGCCAACAAGGAGCAGGACTGGCTCAAGGGCAACCTCGCCCGTATCTCGGCGCTGATGCAGGGCCGCCGGGACCTGGAGGACGTGGCCTCGCTGATCATGAGCGAGCTGACCCCGGTGGTGTCCGCGCAGCACGGCGCCTTCTTCCTGGCGATGCCGCTGCTGGACGGGCAGGACCCGGGTGCCGCCGACGACGAGTACGAGCTGCGGATGCTGGGTTCCTACGGGTACTCGATGGGCTCCATGCCGACGTCGTTCCGGCCGGGGGAGGGCCTGGTCGGGACGGCCGCCCACGAGAAGCGCACGATCCTGGTCGAGAACGCGCCCAACGGTTATCTGAAGATCTCCTCCGGGCTCGGTGAGGCGCCGCCCGCGCAGGTGATCGTGCTGCCGGTCGTCTTCGAGGGGAAGGTGCTCGGCGTCATCGAGCTGGCCTCCTTCACGCCGTTCACGCAGATCCAGAAGGACTTCCTCAACCAGATCGCCGAGATGATCGCGACCAGCGTCAACACGATCTCCGTCAACACCAAGACGGAGCAGCTGCTGAAGCAGTCGCAGGAGCTGACCGAGCAACTGCGCGAGCGGTCGGCGGAGTTGGAGCAGCGGCAGAAGGCCCTCCAGGCGTCCAACGCCGAACTGGAGGAGAAGGCCGAGCTGCTGGCCCGGCAGAACCGCGACATCGAGGTGAAGAACACCGAGATCGAGGAGGCGCGGCAGGTGCTGGAGGAGCGGGCCGAGCAGCTCGCGGTCTCCATGCGCTACAAGAGCGAGTTCCTCGCCAACATGTCGCACGAGCTGCGTACGCCGCTCAACTCCCTGCTGATCCTGGCCAAGCTGCTGGCGGACAACGCGGAGGGGAACCTGTCCCCGAAGCAGGTGGAGTTCGCCGAGACCATCCACGGGGCGGGCTCCGACCTGTTGCAGCTCATCAACGACATCCTCGATCTGTCGAAGGTGGAGGCGGGCAAGATGGACGTCTCCCCGACGCGTATCGCGCTCGTCCAGCTCGTCGACTACGTGGAGGCGACCTTCCGGCCGCTGACCGCGGAGAAGGGGCTGGACCTGTCGGTGCGGGTCTCGCCGGAGCTGCCCGCCACCTTGCACACCGACGAGCAGCGGCTGCTCCAGGTGCTGCGCAACCTGCTGTCCAACGCGGTGAAGTTCACCGACTCGGGATCGGTCGAGCTCGTCATCAGGCCGGCCCGCGACGACGTCCCGCAGGCCATCCGGGAGCAGCTGCTGGAGGCCGGGTCGCTGACCGATCCGGAGGCGGCGCTGATCGCGTTCTCGGTGACCGACACCGGTATCGGGATCGCGGCCAGCAAGATGCGGGTGATCTTCGAGGCGTTCAAGCAGGCCGACGGCACCACCAGCCGGAAGTACGGCGGTACGGGTCTGGGGCTGTCGATCTCGCGGGAGATCGCCCAGCTGCTGGGCGGTGAGATCCACGCGCAGAGCGAGCCGGGCCGCGGCTCGACGTTCACGCTGTACCTGCCGCTGCATCCGAGCGAGCTGCCCTCGCACGGTCATCAGCAGGTGCCCGCGCTGGAGGCGGGTGAGCCGGCGGCGTCCGCGGGCGCGTCCGGCGACCTGCCCGAGGCGGCGGAGGCGCGGACCGAGACGCCGGCGGAGGCCAGGCCGTACCAGCAGACGCACGAGGGAGCCGCGCTGTTCCGGCGCCGCCGCAGGGGCCTGCCGGAGCTGGAGCAGCGTCTCGGGCAGCCGGAGCAGTGGCCGGCCACCGAGCACGAGGCGGCGCCGCGGCCGCATCGGAGCATCCGGTTCGGCGGCGAGAAGGTGCTGATCGTCGACGACGACATCCGAAACGTTTTCGCCCTCACCAGCGTCCTGGAGCAGCACGGCCTGTCCGTCCTGTACGCCGAGAACGGCCGTGAGGGCATCGAGGTGCTGGAGCAGCACGAGGACGTGGCGGTCGTCCTGATGGACATCATGATGCCCGAGATGGACGGATACGCCACGACCACCGCGATCCGGCGGATGCCTCAGTTCGCCGGGTTGCCGATCATCGCGCTGACCGCCAAGGCGATGAAGGGCGACCGCGAGAAGGCGATCGAGTCGGGCGCTTCCGACTATGTGACCAAGCCGGTCGACCCCGATCACCTGCTGTCGGTGATGGAGCAGTGGATGCGGGGGGAGTGAGGGGAGCGCCCCGGGGGCGTGCGAAGGTGGTGTGCGCGAATACGGTGGGCTCCGCGCCAGTGACGCGTACCTGCTGAGCGAGTGTGGGCGAAGCCGTGTAGAAGTGCTGGATTCGGGGAACCTTCTGGTCTCCCACCGCGTTTCTGCTACGTGCACAGTGACATCGCGGTGACAGGGTGTGGTGACAAGCGGGGTGCGGCTACGATGACCGGCACAAGGACGGGCGGCGCAAGGGAGTCGTCCTCTGGGGCGGCGCCCGCGGGTGCCTCTCCAAGTCCTGTGGACCGGGGAGGCCCCACGCCGGGGCGAGGAGGGCGGGCCATGGTGCAGAAGGCCAAGATCCTCCTGGTCGATGACCGGCCGGAGAATCTGCTGGCGCTGGAGGCGATCCTCTCGGCGCTCGATCAGACGCTGGTGCGGGCATCGTCCGGGGAGGAAGCGCTCAAAGCACTGCTCACGGACGACTTCGCGGTCATTCTGCTGGACGTCCAGATGCCGGGAATGGACGGTTTCGAGACCGCCGCGCACATCAAGAGGCGGGAGCGGACCCGGGACATCCCGATCATCTTCCTCACCGCGATCAACCACGGCCCCCACCACACCTTCCGCGGGTACGCGGCGGGTGCCGTGGATTACATCTCCAAGCCGTTCGACCCCTGGGTGCTGCGCGCGAAGGTCTCCGTCTTCGTCGAGCTGTACATGAAGAACTGCCAGCTGCGGGAGCAGGCGGCGCTGCTGCGGCTCCAGTTGGAGGGCGGCGGCAAGGCCGCGGGCGGTGAGGCCAAGGAGTCGGCGGGGCTGCTCGCGGAGCTGTCGGCGCGGCTGGCGGCGGTCGAGGAGCAGGCGGAGGCGCTGTCCAAGCAGCTCAGCGACGAATCGACGGACGCGGCCGCGGTGGCCACGGCGGCCCACCTGGAGCGCAAGCTGACCGGGTTGCGGCGGGCGCTGGACGCGCTGGAGCCGGGCACCTCCGGCGGTCAGCCCGCGGTGAACTGACGCCACGACGGGCGGCGGCCCAGGGCGAGCCCGGCGGCTGGCGGGAACCCGCGCCGTCGGTGCCGTGGCGTGCCGTGCGGTGTGATGCCCGGGGGCGTCGCCGCCTGGGGTTCCGTGGTCCGCGGCGCTGTTCGTGAGCGTACGTCAGGGTGCCTGCCGGACGCGTGAGTTCCGCGCCCGCCCCGCACGTCAGTCTGACGCCATCGCCATGGCGACACGAACGGGTGAAGCCGTAGGCACACGTGTCCCCTGTCGCCTCCCCCGGTAACCTCACACTCATGGCCTCACGTCCTTCCGCAGCCAAGAAGCCGCCCGCGAAGAAGTCGGCGGCTCCCGCGAAGGCTCCCGTGAAGAAGGCCGGGGCGAGGAAGGCGCCCCCCAAGAAGGCGCCCGCTCGGAAGGCACCGGCCGGGAAGGCCGCGGCGAAGAGGCCCGCGCCCGCTTCCGCGCCGAGCCCCACCAGCGGCGTGTACCGCCTCGTGCGCGCCCTCTGGCTGGGTCTGGCGCACGCCGTCGGCGCCGTGTTCCGCGGCGTAGGGCAGGGCGCGAAGAACCTCGACCCGGCGCACCGCAAGGACGGCGTCGCGCTGCTGCTCCTCGCCATCGCGCTGATCGTCGCCGCGGGCACCTGGGCCGACCTGAAGGGGCCGGTGGGCGACCTCGTCGAGATCCTGGTGACCGGCGCGTTCGGGCGGCTCGACCTGCTCGTGCCGATCCTGGTCGCCGTCATCGCCGTGCGCTTCATCCGGCACCCGGAGAAGCCCGAGGCCAACGGCCGCATCGTGATCGGCCTGTCCGCGCTCGTCATCGGCGTGCTCGGCCAGGTCCACATCGCCTGCGGCTCGCCCGTCCGCAGCGCCGGCATGCAGGCCATACGGGACGCCGGCGGCCTCATCGGCTGGGCCGCGGCGACCCCGCTGTCGTACACCATGACCGACGTCCTGGCCGTGCCGCTGCTCGTGCTGCTGACGGTCTTCGGGCTGCTGGTCGTCACGGCCACCCCGGTCAACGCCATCCCGCAGCGGCTGCGGCTGCTCGGCGTGCGGCTCGGGCTCGTCCGCGACCCCGAGGCCGGGGAGCTCACCGACGACGAGCGCTACGAGGAGCAGTGGCGCGAGGCGCTGCCCGCCGCACCGCGCAGGCGCGGCCCGGCCCCGCAGGCGTACGACCCCGCGGCCGCCGAGCGGGAGGCCCTCACCCGGCGCCGCGGCCGCCCCCGGCGGTCCGCCGTGCCCCAGCCCGACATGAACCGGCCGATGGACGCCGTGGACATCGCCGCGGCGGCCGCCGCCGACCTCGACGGGGCCGTCCTGCACGGGATGCCGCCGTCGCCGGTGGTCGCCGACCTCACCCAGGGCGTGCGCGTGGGCGACCGCGAGCAGGCCATGCCGGATCCGACGCCCGTACCGGCCGCGCGGCCCGAGCGGGAGGCCGCGCGGCCCGGACGGGAGGAGGCACGGCCCGGGCGGGAGGAGGCACGGCCCGGCCGGGAGCAGCCGAAGAGCGCGGTCCCCGACCTCACCAAGACCCCGCCCGCGAAGCCGCGCGACCTGCCGCCGCGCGCCGAGCAGCTCCAGCTGTCCGGCGACATCACCTACGCCCTGCCGTCCCTGGACCTGCTCACGCGCGGAGGGCCCGGCAAGGCCCGCAGCGCCGCCAACGACGCCATCGTCGAGGCGCTGACCACCGTCTTCACGGAGTTCAAGGTGGACGCCCGGGTCACCGGCTTCACGCGCGGGCCGACGGTCACCCGCTACGAGGTCGAGCTCGGGCCCGCCGTGAAGGTCGAGCGGATCACCGCGCTGACCAAGAACATCGCCTACGCGGTGGCCAGCCCGGACGTGCGGATCATCAGCCCGATCCCCGGCAAGTCGGCGGTCGGCATCGAGATCCCGAACACGGACCGGGAGATGGTCAACCTCGGCGACGTGCTGCGGCTCGCGGAGTCCGCCGAGGACGACGACCCGATGCTGGTCGCCTTCGGCAAGGACGTCGAGGGCGGCTACGTCATGCACTCGCTGGCGAAGATGCCGCACATGCTGGTCGCGGGCGCCACCGGCTCCGGAAAGTCGTCCTGCATCAACTGCCTGATCACGTCGGTCATGATGCGGGCGACCCCGGAGGACGTCCGGATGATCCTCGTCGACCCCAAGCGCGTGGAGCTGACCGCGTACGAGGGCATTCCGCACCTGATCACGCCGATCATCACCAACCCCAAGCGGGCCGCCGAGGCGCTCCAGTGGGTCGTACGCGAGATGGACCTGCGCTACGACGACCTGGCGGCCTACGGCTACCGGCACATCGACGACTTCAACCGCGCGGTGCGCGAGGGGAAGGCCAAGCCGCCGGAGGGCAGCGAGCGGGAGCTCCAGCCGTACCCGTACCTGCTGGTCATCGTGGACGAGCTGGCGGATCTGATGATGGTCGCGCCGCGGGACGTCGAGGACGCCATCGTGCGGATCACGCAGCTCGCGCGTGCGGCCGGCATCCATCTGGTGCTCGCCACGCAGCGGCCGTCGGTCGACGTCGTCACCGGCCTGATCAAGGCCAACGTGCCCTCCCGTCTCGCCTTCGCCACGTCCTCGCTGGCGGACTCGCGGGTCATCCTCGACCAGCCGGGCGCGGAGAAGCTGATCGGCAAGGGCGACGGGCTGTTCCTGCCGATGGGCGCGAACAAGCCGGTGCGCATGCAGGGCGCGTTCGTGACCGAGGAGGAGGTCGCGGCCGTCGTCCGGCACTGCAAGGAGCAGATGACGCCCGTCTTCCGGGACGACGTGGTGGTCGGCGGCAAGCAGAAGAAGGAGATCGACGAGGACATCGGCGACGACCTCGACCTGCTGTGCCAGGCGGCGGAGCTGGTGGTCTCCACGCAGTTCGGGTCGACGTCCATGCTCCAGCGCAAGCTGCGGGTCGGCTTCGCCAAGGCCGGGCGTCTGATGGACCTGATGGAGTCGCGGAACATCGTCGGGCCGAGCGAGGGTTCGAAGGCGCGTGACGTTCTGGTGAAACCCGACGAGCTGGATGGCGTGCTCGCCCTGCTCCGGGGGGAGTCTGAAGGGTAGGGAAACCGGGGCCGTAGGCCGCCTCACGTGGCGGCGTACGGCCATCGGGTGTTCGATCGCGACCCGCCGGAGGGGAACGTCGGGCAACCGTTTCCCCGCGGTGTACGTCAAGTTGAGGGAAGCGACGCACAGGTAGTCCACCGTCGGGGTGCCGGGCCATTCCGATGGCGTACAAAGTCCCGCCGCCCGGTTGCCCCACCCGTTTGCACCCCCCCTAGACTGAACGTCCAGCACAGGCGGCTATACGCTCGAAAGGCGCCCCCGTGTCCATCGGCAACCCCCCTGAAGACGAGCGTCCGTTCGAAGACGTTTCCGAGGAAGCCCGCCCCTCCATCGGCCGCGCCCTGCACCAGGCGCGTATCGCCGCCGGGATGACCGTCGACGACATCAGTACCGCCACCCGGGTCCGTATCGCCATCGTGCGCGCCATCGAGGCGGACGACTTCACGCCCTGCGGCGGTGACGTCTACGCCCGCGGCCACATCCGGACCCTGGCCAGGGCCGTCCGCCTCGATCCGGAGCCGCTGATCGCCCAGTACGACGCCGAACACGGGGGGCGGCCGGCGCCGACCCCGGCCGCGCCGCTGTTCGAGGCGGAACGTATCCGCCCGGAGCGGCGCGGGCCGAACTGGACCGCGGCCATGGTCGCCGCGATCGTCGTCGTGATCGGCTTCGTCGGGTTCACGATGGTCAAGGGCGGCGACGGCGGCGGCAGGGCGTCGATGGCCGAGGGCGCCACGCCCACGACCGGGACCTCCGTTCCGGCCGTCCCCGGGACGAAGAAGCCCGCCGACCCCAAGCCGGACCCGACCGACAGCGCCATCGCCGCCGCGCCCCAGGACAAGGTGACGGTACAGGTGAGCGCCCCCGACGGCCGTAGCTGGATCTCCGCCAAGGATCACAACGGGCAGCTGCTCTTCGACGGCCTCCTCGAGCAGGGCGACTCCAAGACCTTCCAGGACAGCTCTCGGATCGACCTCGTCCTCGGGGACGCCGGCGCCATCCAGCTGCATGTCAACGGCAAGGAGATCCAGGACGATTTCCGGCCCGGCGCCGTGGAGCGGCTGACGTACACCAAGGGTGACCCCGAGGTCGGATAAGCGGCCCGAAGGGTCGAGTGGGTACGGGGTTGGCCAAGATCGGCCAACCCCGTCGACGTGGGCTGTCAGCGGGACGAAGTAGTCTTGAGCCCATGCCTGAACGCCGTACCGTCGCACTGGTCACCCTTGGCTGCGCCCGCAACGAGGTCGATTCCGAGGAGCTCGCAGGCCGTTTGGAGGCGGACGGCTGGCAGCTCGTGGAGGACGCCGCGGACGCGGACGTCGCGGTCGTGAACACGTGCGGCTTCGTGGAGGCCGCCAAGAAGGACTCCGTGGACGCCCTGCTGGAGGCCAACGACCTCAAGGGCCATGGCAGAACGCAGGCCGTCGTGGCCGTGGGCTGCATGGCCGAGCGGTACGGCAAGGAGCTCGCCGAGGCGCTGCCCGAGGCCGACGGCGTGCTCGGCTTCGACGACTACACCGACATCTCCGACCGCCTCCAGACCATCCTGAGCGGCGGGAGCCACGCCGCGCACACCCCGCGCGACCGGCGCAAGCTGCTGCCGATCAGCCCCGTCGAGCGGCAGGCCGTCTCCGAGGAGGTGGCCCTGCCCGGCCACGGCACCCCCGAAGACCTGCCGGACGGGCTCGCCCCGGCCTCGGGCCCGCGCGCGCCGCTGCGCCGCCGCCTGGACGGGTCCCCCGTCGCCTCGGTGAAGCTGGCCTCCGGCTGCGACCGGCGCTGCTCGTTCTGCGCCATCCCCTCCTTCCGCGGCTCCTTCATCTCCCGCCGCCCCAGCGACGTGCTGAACGAGACGCGGTGGCTGGCCGAACAGGGGGTGAAGGAGATCATGCTGGTCTCCGAGAACAACACCTCCTACGGCAAGGACCTCGGCGACATCCGCCTGCTGGAGGCGCTGCTGCCGGAGCTGGCGGAGGTCGACGGCATCGAGCGGGTGCGCGTGAGCTACCTCCAGCCGGCCGAGATGCGCCCGGGACTGATCGACGTCCTGACCTCGACTCCGAAGGTCGCCCCGTACTTCGACCTGTCCTTCCAGCACTCCGCGCCCGGCGTGCTGCGGGCGATGCGCCGCTTCGGCGACACCGACCGCTTCCTGGAGCTGCTCGACACCATCCGGGGCAAGGCCCCCGAGGCCGGCGTGCGCTCCAACTTCATCGTCGGCTTCCCCGGCGAGTCCGAGGCCGACCTCGCCGAGCTGGAGCGGTTCCTGAACCACGCCCGGCTGGACGCCATCGGCGTCTTCGGCTACTCCGACGAGGAGGGCACGGAGGCGGCGACGTACGACAACAAGCTCGACGAGGAGGTTGTCGCCGAGCGGCTGGCGCGGGTGTCCCGCCTGGCCGAGGAGCTCGTCTCGCAGCGGGCCGAGGAGCGCGTGGGCGAGACCGTGCGGGTGCTCGTGGAGTCCGTGGACGACGAGGACGGCGTGTACGGGCGTGCGGCGCACCAGGCGCCCGAGACGGACGGCCAGGTGCTGCTCACGAGCGGCGAGGGTTTGAGCGCCGGTCTTATGGTCGACGCGAAGGTGGTCGGTACGGAAGGTGTCGACCTCGTGGCCGAGCCGCTGCGGGGCTCGCTCGCGTGGAGTGAGGAGGCGGGCAGATGACCGGAATCCCGGCGTCCGCGGCAGGAGGCTCCTCCGGCGGGCCGGGGACCGGCTCGCGTGCGCTGCCCGGCACCGCTCAGGCGGGGCCGGTGGCCGGGCGTGCGGTCCCGGGCGGCGTCGCGGCCCGGGAGGCCGGCGGCCGGGCCTCCGGAGGCGGTGTGCCTCCGGCCGGTCCCGGCGTGCCGGAGGCCGGCGCGGCGTCCGGGTCCGAGGCCGGTGGCGCACCGGGCGCGGGGAGCGGTGACACGCCGGACGCCCAGGGCGACGAGGGCCTCAGGGCGGCGCACGGCACGGTTCCCGACGGGAGCGCCGCGTCCGCGGACGCGGGGTCGCCGGGCGGCGCGAAGCCGGCGCGGGGCGGGAAGCTGGCGGCCGCCGCCGTCAATCAGGCCAGTGTGTGGAACGTCGCCAACCTGCTGACGATGCTCCGGCTGATCCTCGTACCGGCGTTCGTCGCACTGATGCTCGCCGACGGCGGGTACGACCCGGCGTGGCGTTCGGTCGCCTGGGCGGCGTTCGCCATCGCCATGATCACCGACCTCTTCGACGGGCACCTGGCCCGCGCCTACAACCTGGTCACGGACTTCGGGAAGATCGCCGATCCCATCGCCGACAAGGCGATCATGGGAGCGGCGCTGATCTGTCTGTCGGCCCTGGGCGACCTGCCGTGGTGGGTGACGGCCGTCATCCTGGGCCGGGAGCTCGGCATCACCCTGCTGCGGTTCCTCGTCATCCGCTACGGCGTCATCCCGGCCAGCCGCGGCGGCAAGCTCAAGACGCTCACCCAGGGGGTGGCGGTCGGGATGTACGTGCTGGCGCTGACGGGGCCGCTGGCGACCCTCAGGTTCTGGGTGATGGCGGCGGCGGTCGTCCTGACCGTGGTGACGGGGCTGGACTATGTCAGACAGGCCATCGTGCTGCGCAGGCGGGGAATCGCCGAGCGCGGGGCGGCGTTGAAGGAGACGGAAGGTTGAGTTCCACGGCCGCCGAGGTGGTGCGACTCCTCACGGTGAGGGGTGAGACCCTCGCGGTAGCCGAGTCGCTGACCGGTGGCCTCGTGGCGGCGGAGATCACGTCCGTCCCCGGGGCGTCCAAGGTCTTCCGGGGATCGGTCACCGCCTACGCCACCGAGCTGAAGCACCGGCTGCTGGGTGTGGACGCGGCCCTGCTGGCCGCGCGCGGAGCGGTGGACCCCGAGGTCGCGGCCCGAATGGCGGTCGGCGTACGGGAAGCTCTCGGTGCCGACTGGGGCATCGCCACCACCGGCGTCGCCGGTCCCGACCCGCAGGACGGACAGCCCGTCGGGACGGTGTTCGTGGCGGTGGACGGGCGCTGGAGAATCGCTGGGGATTCCGCCTCGGGCGGAAAAGTGGAGGCGCTGCGGTTGAACGGCGACCGCGCGGAAATTCGTATGGAGAGTGTACGGAGCGTGCTCGGACTCCTGCTGAAGGAGCTCACGGGCGAACAGACCGGGAATGAGCGGGCACAGGATACGGAACGGAACGGGGGGTTTTGATGTTTGCAGCCCTGAGTGAACACGACATCGCTCCCCGCACGGCCGCGGCGCGAGGCGGTACGGTGGGGCGAGAAGGATGCGGCTACGCGGTCCGAGGAGGGAGCCACCGATGATTCTGCTCCGTCGCCTGCTGGGTGACGTGCTGCGTCGGCAGCGCCAGCGCCAGGGCCGTACTCTGCGCGAAGTCTCCTCGTCCGCCCGAGTCTCACTCGGCTATCTCTCCGAGGTGGAGCGGGGGCAGAAGGAGGCTTCCTCCGAACTGCTCGCCGCCATCTGCGACGCGCTGGACGTACGGATGTCCGAGCTCATGCGGGAAGTGAGCGATGAACTCGCCCTCGCCGAGCTGGCCCAGTCTGCTGCTGCCACCCCCAGCGAGTCCGTTCCCGCGCCGGTTCGTCCGATGCTGGGCTCCGTGTCGGTGACCGGTGTGCCACCGGAACGGGTGACCATCAAGGCGCCCGCCGAGGCGGTGGACGTCGTCGCCGCCTGAACGCGGGGCGGTGCCGGCCGGCGCCACGTTCGCGAGGTGCGGTCGGCATAGGCCAGGCAGGCCGAGAACGAAGTACGAGGCCCCGGCCGGGGCCGCTCCGGGAGATCCGGAGGGGCGCGGCCGGGGCTTTCGTATGGGCGGCTGTCGCAGGCGGCCGACGGGCGGGGCCGGGCGGCCGGGCGGGACGGGGCCGGGACACGCGGATGACCGCGGGTGAGCGGATGCTCTCGGTGCGTTTGCCGGGGCGCGGTGCTGCGGTCATCGTGGAGGGATGTGGCGGGGGCGAGCCTGCGGAGGTGCCGATGTACGTCGTGAAGAGCCCGCTGTCCGACGCCAGCCTGAAGGCCGTGTCCGAGGCGCTTCAGGGCGCCCTCGTGGACTTGGTGGATCTGGGCCTGGTCGCCAAGCAGATCCACTGGAACGTGGTCGGGCCGCGCTTCCGTTCCGTACATCTGCAACTGGACGAGGTCGTCGGCACGGCGCGGACGCACTCCGACACGGTGGCCGAGCGCGCCGCGGCACTGGGCGTGCCGCCGGACGGCCGCGCCGCGACGGTCGCCGTCGGCAGCGGCATCGGGGTCACCCCGGAGGGCTGGGTCGACGACGCGGCGGCGGTCCGGACCCTCGTGGACGCGCTGGGTGCGGTGATCGTGCGGATGCGGGAGCGGATCGCCGCCACCGGGGAGCCGGACCCCGTCAGCCAGGACATCTTCATCCGGATCACGGCGGATCTGGAGAAGCACCACTGGATGTTCCAGGCCGAGAACGGCTGATGCCGTTTCCCGCCGGGAAGCGGGCGGCCGGCGTCGGGCTGGAGGTGGTGGGCCGTGGCAGGGCGGACCGTGCGCCGGGGTGTCGTACTGGGGCTGGGCGCGCTGTGGTGGTGGGCCGTGCTGAGGCTGGCCGTGGCGCCCGGAGCCGGGGTGCTGGAAGGGGCGGTCGCCGCCGGGGGGTGGGGGCTGAGCGTGCTGCCGGTGCACTGCGCGCACAGGGAGCGGGCGGCGGGCGCCGTGGACGCGGGGCGGTGGCGGCGGGCGTGGCGGGCCGTCACGGCCCTGCCGGATACGTCACGGGACCCGGCGGGGAGGGGCCCTGGTCCGTAAGGCCCCCTCGGCCTCTTTCGCGCCGGGCCCGGGGCCGTGGACCGGCGCGGCAGGCCCTCGAGGCAGGCGGGACGGCAGGGCGCGGACGGGCGGCCGGGGGACATCCCGGCTGCTCGCCCGGGAGGCCGGTCCAGGGGGCACCTCGATGGAAGTCTCGGTGGACGTCTCGATGGAAGGACAGGAACGATGAGCGTCACCAGCGTGGACAAGGATGCCGACCACCTGGCCCTCACCCTGGTCGCCGACTTCGCCGCCCCGGTCGAACGGCTGTGGCAGCTGTGGGCCGATCCGCGTCAGCTGGAGCGGTGGTGGGGCCCGCCGGGCTATCCGGCGACCGTGGAGGAGCACGACCTGACGGCGGGCGGCGGGGTCGCCTACTTCATGACCGGCCCCGAGGGCGAGCAGTACCGCGGATGGTGGCGGATCACATCCGTCGATCCGCCGGCGTTCCTGGAGTTCGTCGACGGTTTCGCCGATCAGGAAGGCAAGCCGCAGGACGACATGCCGGTCACCACGGCACGGGTGCGGCTCACCGCCCGCGACGGGGGAACGCGGATGGAGCTGCGCTCGGTCTTCGACTCCCGGGAGCAGATGGAACAGCTGGTGGACATGGGCATGGTCGAGGGCCTGCGGCAGGCGGTCGGCCAGATCGACGCCCTGCTCACCGGCTGATTCCGCTCAGCCGGCCGCGGCCCGGCCGCGCGGCGCACCCAGCGCCGGGGTGGGGCCCCGCTGGCAGGTGGGGCACCAGTAGGTGGGGCGCTCGCGGGAGCCGTCGCCCTGATCGGCGACGCGGACGGAGGTGCCGCAGCGCAGGCACGGACGCGGGGCGCGGCCGTAGACGAACAGGTCCTGGCCGCGCCGGCCCGTCGTGCCGCGGACCGGGCGGTCGCGGTTGGCTTCCAGCAGCCTCTTGGCGAGTGCCGGGAGCCTCTCGGCGCGCTCGGCGGGCAGTTCGCCGACGGGCAGCCAGGGGGTGACGCCGAGCAGGAAGCACAGCTCGCACTTGTAGACATTGCCGATGCCGGCGAGGTTGCGCTGGTCGAGCAGAGCCTCGCCCAGCGGGCGCGCCGGTTCGGCGAGGACGTTCGCCAGCGCCCGGCCGGGGTCCCAGTCCGGGCCCAGGAGGTCCGGGCCGAGGTGGCCGACGACGCGGTGCTCGTCGGCTGTGCGCAGGAGCTCCAGGACGGGCAGGCGGTAGCCGACGGCCGTACGGTCGGCGCTGCCGAGCACCGCGCGGATCTGGTGGGCGGGGCCGCCGCTCCAGCGCTGGCCGGGGGCGAACACCTTCCAGGAGCCGTCCATCCGGAGGTGCGAGTGCAGCGTCAGGCCGCCCTCGATCCGGGTGAGCAGGTGCTTGCCGCGCGGGACGACGTCCAGCACCCGGCGGCCGGTGAGGTCGACGGTGGCGTACCGGGGCACCCGGAGGTCGCCGCGGGTCAGCACCTTGCCCGCGAGGGCGCCGTGCAACCGCCGCGCGGTCTGCCAGACCGTGTCTCCTTCGGGCATGCGTCCAGGGTGACACGGCGGCGGTGCGCGGCGGACCGCGCGTGCGCACGATCGCCAGCTCTTGGCGGGTCGGGCCGCCGGCCGTCCGGGCGGGGCCGCGGGTACGGAGCGGCCGGCGTGCCCGGGCGGCGGTTTCCGCCACCGCGCCGCGTCAGGCGCGCAGGCGCAGGCCGCGCGGGGTGGCGATGAAACCCGCTGCCTCCAGGAGAGCGCCGAACGGAGAGGTCAGCGCGGCGGCACCGTTGACGCGCTCGACCGTGACCGTGCCGAGGGAACCCTCGCGGGCGGCCGCCGCGAGCGCCTCCACGGCCGCGTGCAGGCGGGGATCGTCGCCCGCCTCGCCGTCCGGGGCGGAGGGCCACGCCAGCAGCGTCTTGCCGCCGCGCTCCATGTACAGCGTCAGCTCGCCGTCGACGAGCACCACCAGCGATCCGGCCTTGCGGCCGGGCTTGTGGCTCGCGCCGGCCGGGGGCTCCGGCCAGGCGAGGGCGGCGCCGTAGGCGTTGGCCGGGTCGGCGGCGGCCAGGACCACCGCTCGGGAGGCGGGGGAGGGCCGGCCGCCGGGCCGGTGGCCGGGGCGACGATGGGTGCGGGCGCTCCACGGGGCGCCCGTGGCGTCGCGCGAGGGGCCGCCGCGGGGGCCGCCCGCGCCCGGGGCGTCGTAGTCGTGTGGGGAGACGTAGTCGCCCGGGGCGAGACGGCCGGGGGTGCCGGACCCGCCGGGCGTAACCGGCGTGCCGGGGGGCTCGGGGACGAGCCAGTCCGGTGTGGAGCCGGTGCCGGGGGCGAACCGGCCCGGGGTGCCCGGGGTGGCCGGGGTGAGCCAGTCCGGGGTGTCGGGGAAGTCCCCGCCGGGGGAGCCGTCGGCCGGGCCGTGGCCCTCCGGGCGGCCGTCGGCGAAGCCGGGGGCGGGCAGGGTCTCGCCGCGTTCCCGGGCGCTGGCCACGGCGCGCAGCCGGTCGACGGCGCCCTCCATGGCGAATTGAGCGGCGCCGAGCCCTTCGACGACATAGCCGCGCCGGGCCTGGCCGCTCTCCTCGAACACCGACAGGACGCGGTACGTCGCCGAGAAGCCGCCCTCGACACCCTCGGCCGCGACGGCGCCCCGGGTCACCACGCCGTGCCGGTCCAGGAGGGTTCGGGCGAGGGCGTGGGCGCGCACCGTGGTGTCGGCCTCCCGGTCGGGGAGCAGGGACCAGCGGCCTGCGACGGTCGGAGGGCCGCTGCGGGAGGCGGTGCGGGCGGCGGCCGTCAGGGAGCCGTAACGTCCCCGCGGCACCGTGCGCCGGGCACGGTGGGCCGTCGAGCCCGCGGTGCGGCCCGAGCCCAGCAGGGAGCGCAGGGGGGCGAGGGTGTCGTTCGTCAGCCGTCCCGACCAGGCCAGGTCCCACAGGGCGTCGGCCAGCTGGGGGTCGGTGACGTCGGGGTGGGTGGTGGCGCGGACCTGATCGGCTATCTGGCGGAAGAACAGGCCGTAGCCGCCGGAGAGGGCGTCGAGCACCGACTGGTGGAGCGCGGTGAGCTCCAGCGGGTGCGGGGGCGGCAGGAGCAGCGGGGCCGCGTCCGCCAGGTAGAGGGAGACCCAGCCGTCCTTGCCGGGGAGTGAGCCCGCTCCGGCCCACACCACCTCACCGGCGGCGGTCAGCTCGTCCAGCATCGCGGGGGCGTAGTGCGCCACCCGGGACGGGAGGACCAGCTTCTCCAGGGCGGAAGCGGGCACGGCGGCCCCCTGCAACTGCTCGATGGCGCGCACCAGGCCGTCGACGCCGCGCAGCGCGTGGCCCTTGCCGATGTGCTGCCACTGGGGCAGGAACTGGGCGAGCGCGGCCGGGGGCACCGGCTCCAGTTCGTGCCGCAGCGCGGCCAGGGAGCGGCGGCGCAGCCGGCGCAGCACGGCCGCGTCGCACCACTCCTGGCCGATGCCGGCCGGATGGAACTCGCCCTGGACGATCCGGCCCGCGGCCGCCAGCCGTTGCAGGGCGCCCTCGGTGACGGCCACGCCCAGGCCGAAACGGGACGCCGCCGTGACCGACGTGAACGGGCCGTGGGTGCGGGCGTACCGGGCGAGGAGGTCGCCGAGCGGATCCTTGACCGGCTCGGTGAAGGCCTCCGGGACGCCGACCGGCAGCGCCGTGCCCAGCGCGTCCCGCAGCCGGCCCGCGTCCTCGACGGCGGCCCAGTGATCCGCTCCGGCGATACGGACCCGGATCGCCCGGCGGGCGGCGGCCAGCTCCTCGGCCCAGCCAGGATCGGCGCCCCGCTCGGCCAGTTCGGCGTCGGTGAGCGGGCCGAGCACCCGCAGGACGTCCGCGACGCCTTCCACGTCCTTCACGCGTCGGTCCTCGGTGAGCCACTGCATCTCGCGTTCGAGCTCGGTCAGCACCTCGGCGTCGAGCAGCTCGCGCAGCTCCGCCTGGCCCAGCAGCTCGGCCAGCAGCCGCGAGTCCAGGGAGAGGGCGGCGGCGCGCCGCTCGGCGAGCGGCGAGTCGCCCTCGTAGAGGAACTGGGCGACGTATCCGAAGAGGAGGGAGCGGGCGAACGGGGACGGCTCCGGTGTGGTGACCTCCACCAGGCGGACCTTGCGGGACTCCAGGTCGCCCATCAGTTCCACCAGGCCGGGGACGTCGAAGACGTCCTGGAGGCACTCGCGGACCGCCTCCAGCACGATCGGGAACGACCCGTACTCACTGGCCACTTCGAGCAGCTGGGCGGCGCGCTGGCGCTGCTGCCACAGCGGGGTGCGCTTGCCGGGGTCGCGGCGCGGCAGCAGCAGCGCGCGGGCGGCGCACTCCCGGAAGCGGGACGCGAACAGGGCCGAGCCGCCCACCTGGTCGGTGACGATCCGGTCGACCTCGCCCCGGTCGAAGACGACGTCGGCAGCGCCCACGGGCGCCCGGTCCGCGTCGTACTCCGTGCCGGCCCGCGCCGGCTCCTGGTCCAGCAGGTCCAGGCCCAGGAGATCGGCGTCCGGCAGACGCAGCACGATGCCGTCGTCGGCGTGCATGACCTGCGCGTCCATCCCGTACCGCTCGGACAGACGGGCGCCGAGGGCCAGGGCCCAGGGAGCGTGGACCTGGGCGCCGAACGGGGAGTGCACCACGACCCGCCAGTCGCCCAGTTCGTCCCGGAACCGCTCCACGACGATCGTCCGGTCGTCCGGGACGTGGCCGCACGCCTCGCGCTGCTCGTCCAGGTAGGACAGCACGTTGTCCGCCGCCCACGCGTCGAGGCCCGCGGTGAGCAGGCGCGGGCGGGCGTCCTCCTTGGGCAGGGATCCGACCTCGCGCAGGAAGGCGCCCAGGGCGCGGCCCAGCTCCAGCGGGCGGCCCAGCTGGTCGCCTTTCCAGAACGGCAGCCGCCCGGGGACACCGGGGGCCGGGGAGACGAGGACGCGGTCACGCGTGATGTCCTCGATGCGCCAGGAACTGGTGCCCAGGGTGAAGACGTCCCCCACGCGGGACTCGTACACCATCTCCTCGTCGAGCTCGCCTACCCGGCCGCCGCCCTTCTTCGGGTCGGCTCCGGCGAGGAAGACGCCGAAGAGCCCCCGGTCGGGGATCGTGCCGCCGGAGGTGACGGCCAGGCGCTGCGCGCCCGGGCGGCCGGTGACCGTGCCCGCGACACGGTCCCACACCACGCGCGGGCGCAGCTCGGCGAAGGCGTCGGACGGGTAGCGGCCGGCGAGCATGTCCAGCACGGCGGTGAACGCCGACTCGGGGAGCGAGGCGAAGGGGGCGGCGCGGCGCACCGTGGCGAGCAGGTCGTCTACCTGCCAGGTGTCCAGCGCCGTCATCGCGACGAGCTGCTGCGCCAGGACGTCCAGGGGGTTGGCGGGGATCCTCAGGGACTCGATGGCGCCGGAGCGCATCCGCTCGGTGACCACGGCCGCCTGGACGAGGTCACCGCGGTACTTCGGGAAGACCACACCCGTGGAGACCGCGCCGACCTGGTGACCGGCGCGGCCGACGCGTTGCAGGCCGGAGGCGACCGAGGGCGGGGACTCGACCTGCACGACGAGGTCGACCGCGCCCATGTCGATGCCCAGCTCCAGGCTGGAGGTGGCGACCACGGCGGGCAGGCGGCCCGCCTTCAGGTCCTCCTCGACGAGGGCGCGCTGCTCCTTGGAGACCGAGCCGTGATGGGCGCGGGCGATGACCGCCGGCGCGCCCTGCGCGGCTCCGGAACCGCCCATCAGCTCGGCGGGGGCGTGGTGCTCGCCAAGAGATTCGCCGGTCGCGCGCTCGTAGGCGATCTCGTTGAGCCTGTTGCAGAGGCGCTCCGCTAGGCGGCGGGAGTTCGCGAACACGATCGTGGAGCGGTGGGACTGGACGAGGTCCGCGATCCGCTCTTCCACATGCGGCCAGATCGAGGGGCGTTCCGCACCCCCGCCGTCGTCGGCGGCGGGCGACCCGCCCAGCTCGCCCAGGTCCTCGACCGGGACGACGACGGAGAGGTCGAACTCCTTGCCGGACTCCGGCTGGACGACCTCCACCTTGCGGCGGGGGGAGAGAAAGCGGGCCACCTCGTCGACCGGGCGGACCGTCGCCGAGAGACCGATGCGGCGGGCCGGACGGGGAAGCAGCTCGTCGAGGCGCTCCAGGGAGAGGGCCAGATGGGCGCCGCGCTTGGTGCCGGCCACGGCGTGCACCTCGTCGAGGATGACCGTCTCCACGCCGGTCAGCGCCTCGCGCGTGGCCGACGTCAGCATCAGGAACAGGGACTCCGGGGTCGTGATCAGGATGTCCGGAGGCCGGGTGGACAGGGCACGGCGCTCGGCGGCCGGGGTGTCGCCGGAGCGGATGCCGACCCTGACCTCGGGCTCGGGCAGGCCCAGGCGCACGGCCTCGTGGCGGATGCCGGTGAGGGGACTGCGGAGGTTGCGCTCCACGTCGACGGCGAGGGCCTTCAGGGGGGACACGTACAGGACGCGGCAGCGCTTCCTAGGGTCGGCGGGAGGGGGCGTGGAGGCCAGCTCGTCCAGGGCGGCGAGGAAGGCGGCGAGGGTCTTGCCGGAGCCGGTGGGGGCCACCACCAGCACGTCCGAGCCCTCCCGGATGGCCTGCCACGCGCCGGCCTGGGCGGCGGTGGGCGCGGAGAAGGCGCCCGAGAACCAGCCGCGGGTCGCGGGGGAGAAGCCGTCCAGGGCCCGGTGTGCGGAGCTGACCATGCGTCCATCGTGCACCCGGGGACTGACAATCGGCCTGAGCTGGGCGGATGCCGGGAGGAGGGAAGTGGGGGCGCGGGGTGCCTTGGGGGTGCGAGTGCGGGCCGGTGGGGGTGCGGGGGCGCCGTGGTGCCTGCGGCGCTTGTGCGGGCCGGTGGGCGTGCGCCGTCATGCCTGCGGCAGCCTGTGCGGGGTCCTGAGTTGTCATGCCTGCGGCGCCTGTGCGGCTCCGGGGGGGTGCGCGTAGCGCGCGGGGTTCGGGGTGGCGCGGGACGGGTCGGGGGGCCCGTCCTCGGAACGGCGCGGAATCGGTCGGTCATGAAGGGGCCGGTGCTGACGCGCCAAACCGCTGCGGGCGGCCCCCCGACCCGTCCCTCCTCGCCGCCGGCGGCCGCGGGGACGGCCGGTCAGTCGACCGGGCGGCCGTACGCCATGAGGGTGCGCAAGGCGTCCAGTGTGACCAGGGGGCGTGCTTCCAGGGCCGGGGCCGGGGCCCACCGGCGCCAGCGGACGGGCCAGCCGCCGTCCTCCTGCTGGGCCGCGGCGAGGAAGTCCAGGGAGCGTGCCATCTCGCCGTCCGTGAACCACGCGCGCGCCAGGGAGCGGGGAGTGCGGGCGTAGTCGTGGGGGAAGTGATGCTCGCCCGGGGCGTAGCCGGGGGACACCGGGTACCGGTCGAGTCGGTCCGGCTCCAGGGCGGCGAGACGCTGTGCGCGGACCAGACGGCCCAGGCGGTCGGCGGCGGCCTGCGCGCGCGAGCGGTCGGGCGCGGAGTCCAGGAAGGCCACGGCCGCTTCCGCCTCGTAGGGGTGGGTCGTCCGCAGCGACTCGATCCGCTGCCAGCAGAAGTCGGTGGCCCGGAAGAGCCAGGCGTGCCACACCTCGTTGCGGTGCAGCACGCCGACCACCGGGCCGGTGGCCAGGAGATCGCCCGGCGGGTCGTCCACGATGGGGACGAAGGGGGCCGCCGGATAGCCGCGCTGGCTGGGATGGACGGCCGGAAGCGCCCCGTCCGGAGTGGAGACGGCGGTCAGATACCGGCAGACGCGCTCCACCCGGGGTCCGCCGCATCGCCCGAGGGCGTCCAGGACCCGCAGGGCGTGCGCGGTGTGCAGGGGCTGGCTGCCCGGGCCCCGCAGGTCGGGCTCCAGCGCGTGGCCGTATCCGCCGTCCTCGTTGCGGTAGGCGTCCAGCGCCGTCTCCACCGGACCGGCTGCGCCGTCCCGGAAGTGGTAGGCGAAGAGACGCCGCTCCAGCACGCGCGCGGTGAGCCAGACGAAACGTTCGGCGCGGGCGAGCGGGGAGCGCGCCGGGGGGAGTGCGGAAGGTCCGGGTTCGGCCATGCCCCAGACCGTAGGGCGCGAAGCGGCCTCGGCGGGCGGGCCGGGATCAGGCCCACTCTCAGGGGCGGGATACTTGAGTCATGCGGTTGACGGTCTTCTGGCAGCGGATGGCGGACCATTTCGGTCCCGGCTACGCCGACACCTTCGCGCGCGACCACGTGATGACGGAGCTCGGCGGGCGCACGGTGCGGCAGGCCCTGGACGCCGGCTGGGACGCCAAGGATGTGTGGCGCGTGGTGTGCGCCGTCATGAACGTGCCACAAGACAAGCGCTGATCGGTTACGAAGATCGCGCAACGGAGGTCCGTTGCCGGCGGCGTGGGCCAGACTTGATCCGTGGCACCCACTGATGAGAGCGCGACCCCGCCCACGCCGCCCGCCCGGCCCGCAGAGCCCGGCGCACGGATGCCGCGGTGGCTGCCGCGCGCCATGGTGCTGGCCTTCGCGCTCTATGCCGTGTTCCAGCTCGGCAACTGGGCCTTTCACCAGCTCATCGGCCTGCTGATCAACATTCTGATCGCCTTCTTCCTGGCCCTGGCCGTCGAACCCGCGGTGAGCTGGATGGCCGCGCGCGGGATGCGCCGCGGGCTGGCCACCGGTCTCGTCTTCCTCGCGGTGATGGTCGTCGCGGCGGGATTCGTGACCCTGCTCGGATCCATGCTCGCGGGCCAGATCGTGAAAATGGTCGAGGGCTTCCCGGACTACCTCGACTCCGTCATCAACTGGATCAACACCCACTTCCACACCGACCTGAGACGGGTGGACATCCAGGAGGGCGTGCTGCGCTCCGACTGGCTGCGCAACTACGTGCAGAACAGCGCCACCGGTGTCCTGGACGTGTCCGCGCAGGTCCTCGGCGGCCTCTTCCAGCTGCTGACGGTCACGCTGTTCTCGTTCTACTTCGCCGCGGACGGCCCCCGGCTGCGCCGCGCGCTCTGCTCCGTCCTGCCGCCCGCCCGGCAGGCCGAGGTGCTGCGCGCGTGGGAGATCGCGGTGGACAAGACCGGCGGCTATCTGTACTCGCGCGGTCTGATGGCGCTGATCTCCGGCATCGCCCACTACATTCTGCTCGAGGTCCTGGGAGTGCCCTACGCGCCCGTGCTGGCCGTGTGGGTGGGGCTGGTGTCGCAGTTCATCCCCACCATCGGCACCTATCTCGCGGGCGCGCTGCCCATGCTGATCGCCTTCACGGTCGCCCCCTGGTACGCGCTGTGGGTGCTGATCTTCGTGGTGGTGTATCAGCAGTTCGAGAACTACGTGCTGCAACCCAAGCTGACGTCGAAGACCGTCGACATCCATCCCGCGGTCGCCTTCGGCTCGGTCATCGCGGGCACCGCCCTCCTCGGTGCCGTCGGCGCGCTGATAGCCATCCCCGCCGTCGCCACCCTGCAAGCGTTCCTCGGGGCCTACGTGAAGCGGTACGACGTCACCGACGATCCCCGCGTCCAAGGGCACCGGGGTCCCCGGTCCGGTCCGGGGCTGCTCGGGCGTGCGCGGGAGCTGTGGGAGCGGCGGTCAGGCGCCGAGGGGCCGGAGAGGCAGGGGCCGGGCGGGCGGGGGCCGGGGGAGGGCTCTTCCTGAGGCGTGTCCGCCTCCCGCCCTCCGGTTCCGCGCCGGGGAGTCCTGCCGTGAAGCCGCAGCGCCTCGGGAGCGGGGTGTTGCCGCAAGGGCGGTCGTAGGCTCGAAGGCGCCGCGTGGTGCGCTTGACACAAAAATCGAACATCCATTCTTATGGGAGCTCCGGCAAGCGTGCGCGATAGGTGTTTCGTCCGTTTTTGGACGGGAAAGCGCCCGAGTTATCCACAGGCCGGACCCGCGTCGGGGCGCGTTGTCAGTGGCAGGCGTTAGCGTCTTTGACGTGAAGCGATCGACTCAAGCAAATCGGGTGGAACCCATGGCAGGAACCGACCGCGAGAAGGCTCTCGACGCCGCGCTCGCACAGATTGAACGGCAATTCGGCAAGGGCGCGGTCATGCGCATGGGCGAGCGGTCCAAGGAGCCCATCGAGGTCATCCCGACCGGGTCGACCGCGCTCGATGTGGCCCTCGGTGTCGGCGGCCTGCCGCGCGGCCGTGTGGTGGAGATCTACGGGCCGGAGTCCTCGGGTAAGACGACCCTGACCCTGCACGCGGTGGCGAACGCCCAGAAGGCCGGCGGCCAGGTCGCCTTCGTGGACGCGGAGCACGCCCTCGACCCCGAGTACGCGCGCAAGCTCGGTGTCGACATCGACAACCTGATCCTGTCCCAGCCGGACAACGGTGAGCAGGCCCTGGAGATCGTGGACATGCTGGTCCGCTCCGGTGCCCTCGACCTCATCGTCATCGACTCGGTCGCCGCGCTCGTCCCGCGCGCGGAGATCGAGGGCGAGATGGGCGACAGCCATGTCGGCTTGCAGGCCCGTCTGATGAGCCAGGCCCTGCGGAAGATCACCAGCGCGCTCAACCAGTCGAAGACCACCGCGATCTTCATCAACCAGCTCCGCGAGAAGATCGGCGTGATGTTCGGCTCGCCGGAGACCACGACCGGTGGCCGCGCGCTGAAGTTCTACGCCTCGGTGCGTATCGACATCCGCCGCATCGAGACCCTGAAGGACGGCACCGAGGCGGTCGGCAACCGCACCCGGTGCAAGGTCGTCAAGAACAAGGTCGCGCCGCCCTTCAAGCAGGCCGAGTTCGACATCCTCTACGGCCAGGGCATCAGCCGCGAGGGCGGCCTGATCGACATGGGCGTGGAGCACGGCTTCGTCCGCAAGGCCGGCGCCTGGTACACGTACGAGGGCGACCAGCTCGGCCAGGGCAAGGAGAACGCGCGCAACTTCCTGAAGGACAACCCCGACCTGGCCAACGAGATCGAGAAGAAGATCAAGGAGAAGCTGGGCGTCGGCGTGCGCCCGGAGGAGCCGGCCGCCGAGCCGGGCGCGGACGCCACGGTCTCCGCCGCGGCGGCCGATGCCGCCACGGTGCCCGCACCGGCGACCGCCAAGGCCACCAAGTCCAAGGCCGCGGCAGCCAAGAGCTGACCCGTGACACGACGAACCGACTGGGCCGAGTACGCCCGCCCGGACGCCGCCGCGCGTGAGCGTGAGCAGGGGAGAGCGGGCGGGAGCTCCGCCGGGGCGGCCGGCGGCGGGTACGGCGGGCATCGGGCCCCGGCCGGCGACCGTGCGTACGGGGCGGAGGAAGCCCCGTTCCGGGCGGACGCCGCCACGGACGACTGGTGGCACGGGGGCGAGACGGACGGCGGTGCCGCGGACGGCGACGGTTCGCCCGGCGCGGGGGGAACGCGCCGGGGCCGGGCCTGTGGCGCGAGCGGTGGCTCTCGGGGCCGTGGCCGGCGTGGCCGCGGGGAGCCGTTCGCCGAGGACGGAGGCACCTCTTCCGCGTCGAGGGCCGAGCAGGGGGAGCCCCCGGGGGACCCGGTCGAGCAGGCACGGGCGATCTGCCTGCGCCTGCTCACCGGGACCCCGCGCACGCGGAAGCAGCTCGCCGACGCCCTGCGCAAGCGGCGGATCCCCGACGACGCCGCCGAGGAGGTGCTGTCCCGGTTCGAGGAGGTCGGACTGATCGACGACGGCGCCTTCGCGGACGCCTGGGTGGAGTCCCGGCACCACGGTCGCGGCCTGGCCCGGCGTGCCCTCGCCCGGGAACTGCGGACCAAGGGCGTCGACCCCACGCTCGTCGACGCGGCCGTCTCCCAGCTCGACCCCGAGCAGGAGGAGGCCACCGCACGCGAACTCGTCGCGCGGAAACTGCGTTCCACCCGTGGCCTCGACCGTGACAGACGGCTCCGCCGTCTCGCCGGCATGCTGGCCCGCAAGGGCTACCCCGAGGGCCTGGCCCTCAAGGTCGTCCGGCAGGCACTGGAGGAGGAGGGCGAGGACACCGACTTCCTCGACGACGGCGCATTCTGACGCGGTGCGGCGAAGCCCATCGACGCTGAGCGGCGAAGCCACTCACGGGTGCCGCCAAGCCACTGGCGCGGCTCGCTGCGGGGACCCGGCACCGACCGCGCACCCGGCACCGCGCCCCTACGGCGGAGTCACCGGCAGCCCCGCCGCCCGCCACGCCTGGAACCCACCGGCCAGATCCGTGGCCCGGCGCAGCCCCAGGCGGTGCAGGGATTCCGCCGCCAGACTGGAGGCGTAGCCCTCGTCGCACACGACGATGACGCGCAGGTCGTGACCCGTGGCCTCCGGGAGGCGGTGGCTGCCCAGTGGATCGAGGCGCCACTCCAGTTCATTGCGTTCGACGACGAGGGCTCCGGGGATCCGACCGTCCCGCTCGCGCAGGGCCGCGTACCGGATGTCGACCAGCAGCGCCTCACCGGCCCCGGCGGCCTCGTACGCCTCCCGGGGCCCGATCCGTTCGTAGCCCTGGCGCACCCGCTCCAGCAGCGCGTCGATCCCGGTGGGCCGCCCGCTCGCCCCGGTCGCCGGGCGGTCCGGCGTACCGCCGCTCACTGCCAGTCCTCCGGGCGTTCGACCTGCTCCAGGCGCAGCACCTGCCCGGTGCGGCTGTAGCGGCGGATCCGGGGCAGCGGCGGGTAGTAGGCGTGGACGGACACCGCGTGCCGGACGGGCGACTCGTTGAGCACCTCGTGGACGTGGTGCCGCCCGAAGGCCCGCCCCTGCCCGGCCGCCAGCCGGCGCTCCCGGTCCACACCGGCGGTGAGCTCCAGGGACGTCCAGCCCTCGGTGGGCAGCCGGGCGGCGAGCGAGTGCTCCGTGAGGGTGCCGGAGGCGGTGACGAAGGCGCCCACGGAGTCGGCGTGGTCGTGCCAGCCGGTGCCCGAGCCGGGCGGCCAGCCGATCAGCCAGGCCTCGCTGCCGCCGGGCCCTTCGAGCCGTACCCAGGTGCGGCCGTGCGGGTCGAGCGGGAGGGAGGCGATCAGTCCGGGGTCGGCGGCGGTGCGCCGGGCGAAGTCGAGGAGGCCGGCCTCGGTGGGAGGTGCGACGACAGAGGAGGCGGAAGCAGGGGCAGACACAGGTCACCGTCCTGAAGAGGATTCGCGGGAGACGCGCACGCGGCGGCAGGCAAGCGCGGGCAGGGGCAGGACCAGAGGTCCGGAATGCCCGGGATGCGCTGAAACGTGGCAGCGGTGCGTGAAGAGGGGGGAGGCGAATTCAACAGGAGGGGCGACACACGCAGCCCGCGTAGCGGAGGAGGTCCATATGGACCCTCCGCCACAGGCGCACGCAGGTGTCGGTCATGATCGGGAGTACACCACGCCACCGCGAGCCGGTCAATACGCCGTCACCGCGCGGAGGGACGGCGACGGCGGGTGCCGTCCGGGCGTGCGTCCCGGTCACCGGCGCCGAGGTTCTTCTCCGCCTCCGGACTCTTCCGCCTCCGGACTCTTCGTCTCCGGATTCCGTGTCTCTGTCCGCTACGTCTGCGCCGTTGCCGGACACGCCCGCGGCCGGGGGGAGCACGGTCCCGTTCCGTGACGGCGCCCCGGGACGACCCGGCAGCACCCCGGGCGCCCGTCCGGCCAGGACCGCACCGCCGTGACGGCGCCGCCCCACCCGGCCTACGCCCCCGGCTCGGCCTGCGCCCCCGGCCCGGCCGCCGCCCCGGCCCCCGCTGTCGTCTTCGCCGCGCCGCCGCCCACCGCCGCCTCGGCCGCCGTGTACAGGTCGGCCGGCCGGACACCGCCGAGCGCCGTGACCAGGTGGCCGTCGGGCCGTACCAGCAGCACCGTGTGGGCGGCGGCGCCCGGGTAGCTCTCGGCCACCAGCAGCTCGGCACGGCACGGCAGCGCGGTCACCGCCGCCGCCAGCCGGGGCATGACGCCGGCGGTCACCCAGTGCTTGCGCTCCCACACCCCCGTGCCCGGCGCGATCAGCACCACCAGCAGCGCCCCCCGCCCGAGCCGGTCCCGGAGCCGTACGAAGGTGCCGTCCTCCGCCGTGACCCGCACATCGGTGACCGGCGCGCCGGGCGGTGTGCCGACGGGCACCTCCCCGTCGAGCCGAGGGGGCGTCAGCGGCGATCCGGCGTACACCGCCGGTGCTCCCAGCGCGCCGCGCCCCAGGTGGCCGTCCGCCAGCAGCGCGTCGTGGCCGCGGGCGGAGCCGGGCAGGCAGGCGCGCAGGCCCCCGCCGCCGCGCAGCAGCGGCAGTACCTGATCGGTGGCGCGCAGCCGGGCGGCGATCGCCGTGCGCCGTTCCGACTGGTAGCTGTCGAGGAGGGCATCGTGCGGGCCGTGGTGCCAGGCCAGGGCCAGCTTCCAGGCGAGGTTGTCGGCGTCCCGCAGCCCCTCGTCGAGGCCCTGGGTGCCGAGCGCGCCCAGCAGATGCGCCGCGTCCCCGGCGAGGAAGACCCGGCCGACGCGCCAGCGGCGGGCCAGCCGGTGGTGGACGATGTGCACACCGGTGTCGAGGAGCTCGTACGACGGCGCGGACTCGCCGGTCCAGCCGGTCAGCGTCTCGCGGATCCGGGTGACCAGCAGCTCCGGGGTGACCAGGTCCTTGCCCGGCGGCAGCAGCCAGTCCAGGCGCCATACCCCGTCCGGCAGGGGGCGGGCGGTGATCTCCCCGGCCGACGGCCCGGACGTCCGCCACGGCGGCGTCCGGTGCAGCAACGCCTCGCCGGGCCAGGGCAGTTCCGTGCGCAGCGCGGCCACGGCGTGCCGCTCCACGGCCGTACGGCCGGGGAAGCGGATGTCCTGGAGCTTGCGCACGGTGGAGCGGGGGCCGTCGCAGCCGACCAGGTAACTGCCGCGCCACCAGGCGCCCTTGGGTCCGCGCGCGTGGGCCGTGACGCCGGACGTCTCCTGCTCGATGGTGTCCAGGCGGCTGTCCACGGCCACCTTGACGAGCGTTTCCCGGGCGAGCGCCGTGCGCAGGGCACCGGTCAGCACATGCTGCGGGAGGTGCAGCGGGGCGGGAACCGCGGCGCCCTCCCGCTGCTCCCATCCGTCCTGGCGTTCGTCCTCCGCGCCGCCGAAACGGATCTCGCGCGTCACCTGCTTGCGCCGCATCGACCGCCACCCGGCCCAGCGGACCCCGGCCTCGGCGAGCGGCAGTCCGGTCAGCCGCTCCAGGAGGGCGGCGGTGTCCTCGTGCAGGACGACGGTGCGCGCGGGGCGTGGCTCGTCCTTGCCCGGCCCCTCGTCCAGGACGACGCACGGCACTTCCTGACGCGCCAGCGCCAGGGCGAGCGTGAGCCCGACGGGCCCCGCTCCGGCGATGATCACCGGGTCCACGGTGCGGCGCCCCCTGCCCGTGGTGGTGTCGTGAGGGACGCAGGTGAACAAAAAGGCGGAGCGGGGTGCACGGTCACAGAACGTATGCAACCTATTGCCGCAGCTTGCGTCAAGCGACGGAGGCAGTGGCGAGCGGCCACTGCCTCCGTTGACGGACCCGCGGCATGACCAGGCGTCAGAGCGTGCCGCCGCCTGCGGTCGCTCCGGCGTTCGGCTGGTTGTCGTCGGCCGTGAGCACCGCGCCGGTCGACTTCTTGGCGCGTCGCAGCCGCCGCTCCAGCCAGCTCGCGAAGGAGGTGAGGGCGAAGTTGATCGCGATGAAGATCACCGCCACCACCGTGAAGCTGGCGATGGTGTTGGCACCGTAGTAGGCGCTCATCGTGCTGGCCGCGGAGAGCATCTCCGGGAAGGTGAGGATGGCGCCGCCGAGGGCGGTGTCCTTCACGATCACGACGAGCTGGCTGACGATGGCCGGAAGCATCGCGGTGACGGCCTGCGGCAGCAGGATGACCCGCATCACCTGGCCCTTGCGCAGGCCGATCGCCATGGCCGCCTCGGACTGCCCCTTGGGCAGGGCCAGGATGCCGGCCCGGACGATCTCCGCGAGAACGGAGGCGTTGTAGAGGACCAGGCCGGTGATGACGGCGTAGAGCGGGCGGTCGTCCGTGCTGACGTCGGTGTACTCGGCGAAGAGGGCCAGGCCGAAGATCATCAGGACCAGCACGGGGATGGCCCGGAAGAACTCCACCACGAGCGCGGCCGGCACGCGGATCCAGACGTGGTCCGACAGGCGGGCGATGCCCAGGACGGCACCGAGCGGCAGCGCGATGAGCACGGACAGGAACGCGGCCGTGAGGGTGTTCTTCAGCCCGGGCCAGATGTACGTGGACCAGGCTTCGGTGCCCGTGAAGAACATCTGCCATTTCGTCCACTCGAGCTGGCCCTTCTCGTCGAGGGCGCGGTACACCCACCAGAGCAGGGCCGCGAGGGCGACCAGGAAGACGACCGTGAGCAGGACGTTGCGCCGCTTGGCGCGCGGGCCCTGGGCGTCGTAGAGAACGGAGCTCATCGCTTCACCGCCACCTTCTTGCCCACCCAGCCGAGGATCAGGCCGGTCGGCAGCGTCAGACACACGAAACCGAAGGCGAAGATCGCGGCGATCAGCAGCAGTGCCGCCTCGTTCTCGATCATCTCCTTCATCAGCAGGGCCGCCTCGGCCACGCCGATGGCGGCGGCCACCGTGGTGTTCTTCGTCAGGGCGATCAGGACGTTCGCCAGCGGGACGACGGAGGAGCGGAACGCCTGCGGCAGCACCACCAGGCCGAGCACCTGGTTGAAGTTGAGGCCGATGGCACGGGCCGCCTCCGCCTGCCCGACGGGCACGGTGTTGATGCCGGAGCGCAGCGCCTCGCAGACGAAGGCCGAGGTGTAGAGGATCAGACCGAGTACGGCGAGGCGGAAGTTGATCGTATCGAAGTCGTCCGAGCCGAGCTGGACACCCAGGGTCTGGTTCAGTCCCAGTGAGGTGAACAGGATGATCACGGTGAGCGGAATATTCCGCACGATGTTCACGTAGGCGGTCCCGAAACCGCGCATCAGCGGCACCGGGCCGACGCGCATGGCGGCCAGCAGGGTGCCCCAGATCAGGGAGCCGACGGCGGAGAGCACAGTCAGCTGCACCGTCGTCCAGAAGGCTCCCAGCAGGTCGTAACCTTCAAGAAAGTCGAACACGATCTCCCGCGCTTTCGCGTGTAGGGATGCCCGCCCCGGTGCGCCGCCCCTCGCCGAGGGCGGCGCACCCTGTCAGGCGCTGCCTCAGCTCTTGACGTCGCCGATCTTCGGCGCGGGCTCGTTCTTGTAGTTCGCCGGCCCGAAGTTGTCCTGGACGGCCTTGTCCCAGGACTTGTCGGCGACCATGTCCTCAAGGGCCTTGTTGATCTTGTCCTTGAGGTCGCTGCCCTTCTTGACGCCGATGCCGTAGTTCTCGTTGGTCATCTTGAAGCCGCCGAGCTTGAACTTGCCCTTGAACTGGGACTGCGCGGCGTATCCGGCGAGGATCGAGTCGTCCGTGGTGAGCGCGTCGATGGCGCCGTTCTGGAGGCCGCCCAGGCAGGCCGAGTACGTCGTGTAGTTCTGGAGCTGGGCCTTGGGCGCCAGCTTCTCCTTGACGTTCTGCGCCGAGGTGGAGCCGGTGACCGAGCACAGCTTCTTGTTGTTGAGGTCCTCCGGCGACTTGATCGAGTCGTCGTCGGCGCGGATCAGCACGTCCTGGTGGGCGAGCAGGTACGGGCCGGCGAAGTCGACCTTCTCCTGGCGCTGCGGGGTGATCGAGTAGGTCGCCACGATGAAGTCGACGTCGCCGCGCTGGAGCATGGTCTCGCGGTCGGCGCTCTTCGACTCCCGCCACTCGATCTGGTCCTCGCTGTAGCCGAGCTTCTTGGCGACGTATGTGGCGACGTCGACGTCGAAGCCGTCGTAGCCCTGCGGGGTCTTCTGGCCGAGGCCCGGCTGGTCGAACTTGATACCGATGGTGATCTTCTTGCCGCCGCCGGAGGAGCCGTTGTCGTCGCTGTCGCCGCCGCACGCGGTGGCGGTCAGGGCGAGGGCCAGCACGGCGGCCGAGGCGGCGGAGACCTTGCGGAGCTTCATGGTGAACATCCTTTGGCTGTGATCAGAGCTGTGCTCGGACGGAGATCGGATGCGGGTCGTCGAGGACGGGTGACGCGGCCGTCGAGCCCCCGGGACGCGGGGGCTAAACGGGGCCTGAGCCGCCGGCTGCGAGAGGGCCGGGGGATCGGGCCGGGCCGGTCGCCGGGTGCCCGCGCGGCGTCAGTGGTGCAGGATCTTCGACAGGAAGTCCTTGGCGCGGTCGCTGCGCGGATTGCTGAAGAACTGCTCCGGCGCAGCCTGTTCGACGATCCGGCCGTCCGCCATGAACACCACGCGATTGGCGGCCGAACGGGCGAAGCCCATCTCGTGCGTGACGACGATCATGGTCATGCCGTCGCGGGCGAGCTGCTGCATGACCTCCAGCACCTCGTTGATCATCTCCGGGTCGAGGGCCGAGGTCGGCTCGTCGAAGAGCATGACCTTCGGGTCCATCGCGAGCGCCCGCGCGATGGCGACGCGCTGCTGCTGGCCGCCGGAGAGCTGCGCGGGGTACTTGTCCGCCTGGGCGGCCACCCCGACCCGGTCCAGCAGGGTACGGGCCTTCTCCTCGGCCTGCTTCTTGTCCGCCTTGCGGACCTTGATCTGGCCCAGGGTCACGTTCTCCAGCACGGTCTTGTGCGCGAAGAGGTTGAAGGACTGGAAGACCATGCCGACATCGGCCCGCAGCCGGGCCAGCGCCTTGCCCTCCTGGGGCAGTGGCTTGCCGTCGATCGAGATCGTGCCGGAGTCGATCGTCTCCAGGCGGTTGATGGTGCGGCACAGCGTGGACTTGCCGGACCCGGAGGGCCCGATGACCACGACGACCTCGCCGCGGGCGATCGTCAGATCGATGTCCTGGAGTACGTGCAACGCGCCGAAGTGCTTGTTGACGCTCTTCAGGACGACCAGCTCGTCGGTCGCGGCCACGCCTTCCTTGGCCACCGATACTTCGGTCATCGCTTTCAGGCTCCGTCCTCCTCGGTTTCCGGAGGACAGTAGTGACCCCGCGCGACCTGCGTCATTACATCTGAGGGGAATCTGAGCATCACGATCCGATAGCAATCGGACACGTGTCGTAGCACTTGTCACCTGGGTGCATATCGTCCGGATAACTTCGGGCGGTCCACAACCGGAACCCCCTTGACGCCGTCGGCCTCCATCAGCGTGACTGCACACGGCGCACGCGCGCGCGTGCACACGCTGATCTACACGCATCGGACGTACGGCTGATGAACCGAAGGGGGCCCGGATGAGGCTGTTGCTCGTCGAGGACGACAACCACGTCGCCGCGGCCCTGTCCGCCGTGCTCGCCCGGCACGGTTTCGAGGTCACCCACGCGCGCAACGGCGAGGAGGCCCTCCAGGCGCTCGTCCCCGACGGCAACGGCTTCGGCGTCGTCCTGCTCGACCTCGGCCTGCCCGACCAGGACGGTTACGAGGTGTGCGGCAAGATCCGCAAGCGCACCAGCATCCCGGTGATCATGGTCACCGCCCGCTCCGACGTCCGCTCCCGCATCCACGGCCTGAACCTCGGGGCCGACGACTACGTGGTCAAGCCCTACGACACCGGGGAACTCCTCGCCCGGATCCACGCCGTCAGCCGGCGCACCGTCCATGAGGAGGCCGCCCCGGGCGGCGAGAACGCGCTCAGGCTCGGCTCGGTCCGGATCGAACTGCCGACGCGCCGGGTCAGCGTGGACGGCACGGCCGTCCAGCTCACCCGCAAGGAGTTCGACCTGCTCGCCCTGCTGGCGCAGCGCCCCGGGGTGGTCTTCCGCCGGGAGCAGATCATCAGCGAGGTGTGGCGCACCAGCTGGGAGGGGACCGGCCGCACACTGGAGGTGCACGTCGCCTCCCTGCGCGCCAAGCTGCGCATGCCGGCGCTCATCGAGACCGTACGCGGCGTCGGCTACCGCCTCGTCGCCCCCGGCTCCTAGCGAGGCCGGGTGCGCGCGCGTCTTCTCCCCCTGCTGATCGTCCTGATGGCGGCCGTGCTGCTCGCGCTCGGCGTCCCGCTCGCCATCAGCGTCGCCGCGGCCCAGCAGCAGCGGGTGGTCGTCGACCGCATCGACGACACGGCCCGCTTCGCCGCACTCGCCCAGTTCGTCACCGACGCGCCCTACGGGTCCCGCCCCGTCTCCACGGACGAGCGGCTGGCGACGTTGCAGCGGGAACTCACCAGCTACTACGAGGTCTACGACATCCGGGCCGGTGTCTTCTACCGCAATCACATTCCCATGGCCAACGCGCCGACGACCTGGTTCCTCCCCCAGACGGGCGAGGTGCGCTCCGCCTTCGACGAGGCGCTGCTGAGCCGCCGCAGCCACGACCCGGAGCAGGTGTGGCCCTGGGAACGCGGCCGGCTCGTGGTCGCCTCGCCGGTCATCCGGGACGGCGATGTCGTCGCGGTCGTGGTCACCGACTCGCCCACCGGGCCGATGCGGTCGCGCACCCTGCACGGCTGGCTGGTCATCGGCGCGGGCGAGGCCGCCGCGATGCTGCTGGCCGTCGGCGCCGCGCTGCGGCTGACCGGCTGGGTCCTCAGACCCGTACGGGTCCTCGACGCCACCACCCACGACATCGCCACCGGACGGCTGAAGTCCCGGGTGGCGCCCGCCGGGGGGCCGCCGGAACTCAGGCGGCTGGCCAAGTCGTTCAACGAGATGGCGGACAATCTCGAGGACGTGCTGGTGCGGCAGCGCGCCTTCGTCGCCGACGCCTCCCACCAGTTGCGCAACCCGCTGGCGGCGCTGCTGCTGCGGATCGAGCTGCTCGCCCTGGAACTGCCCGAGGGCAACGAGGAGATCGCCTCCGTCCAGGCCGAGGGCAAGCGCCTGGCCCGGGTCCTGGACGACCTGCTCGGCCTGGC
The DNA here is from genome assembly GCF_040680575.1 of Streptomyces sp. NPDC052020. Classification (NCBI taxonomy): domain Bacteria; kingdom Bacillati; phylum Actinomycetota; class Actinomycetes; order Kitasatosporales; family Streptomycetaceae; genus Streptomyces; species Streptomyces sp. NPDC052020. The sequence goes on along the minus strand of NZ_JBFAWY010000049.1, from coordinate 2,095 downwards.
CCTGGCCGAGCACGCCGAGCCGGACCTTCAGCTCACCGACATCGGAGCCCTGGCCGCCGAACGGGTGGCGGCCTGGGCACCCACCGCCGAAGCCAAGGGCGTCAGGCTGATCGGACAGTGCCCGGCGACCACGGGGTGGGCCGACCCGGTGGCGCTGTCCAGCGCGCTGGACGCGGTGGTCGACAACGCGGTCAAGTTCACGCCGCCGGAGGGGACCGTGCGGGTCACCGTCGCCTCCAACGGCACCACCGCCACCGTCGTCGTCACCGACACCGGTCCCGGCCTGACCGACGAGGAGCTCACCCGCGTCGGCGACCGCTTCTGGCGCAGCGGCCGGCACCAGAACGTCAAGGGCTCCGGGCTGGGCCTGTCCATCTGCCGGGCCCTGCTGGAGGCGGGCGGCGGCTCCATCGCGTTCGGGCACCACGCGCCGCGGGGGCTGAAGGTGACGGTGACGGTGCCGAGGGCGGCGCCCGCGGCCTGAGCGGCACCCGGGGCACCGGTCCCGGGCCCTACGGTTTGACCGACCGGTAGTAGCGGCGGGCGCCCTCGTGCAGGGGCAGCGGGTCGGTGTAGATCGCCGTGCGCAGGTCGACCAGCTGGGCCGAGTGGACGTGCGCGCCGATGCCGTCCCGGCTCTCGATCACGCTCCGGGTCAGCCACTCGGTGAGCCGCGGGTCCGTGCCCTCGCGGGTGATCAGCAGGTTGGACACGGCCATCGTCGGCACGCTGGAGCCGTTCTGGACGGTCGGATAGGCCGACTCCGGCAGGGTGGTCGCGCGGTAGTAGCGGGTCGCGCCGCCGTCCTCGTGCAGCCGGGCGACGAGATCCTCCCCGACGGGAATGAACCGGAACGCGGCCTTCTCGGCGATCCGCCGCAGACCGTCCGTGGGCAGCCCGCCCGACCAGAAGAAGGCGTCGATCCCCTTCCCGAGCCGCCTTGGCCCGGTGTCGATGCCGTCCGAGCGGGGCGTGATGTCCTTCTCGGGGTCGATGCCCGCGGCCAGCAGCAGCCGGGTGGCGATCAGCCGCACGCCCGAGTGGGGCAGGCCGATGGCCACCCGCTTGCCCCGCAGGTCGGCGACGGAGTGGATGTCGGAGTCGACGGGGACGACGAGCTGCACGTAGTCGTCGTAGAGGCGGGCGACTCCGCGCAGCCCGTCGGCGCCGGGCCGGCCGTCGATCTTGTACGTCTCCACCGCGTCGGCCGCGGCGATGGTGAAGTCGGCCTTCCCGGTCGCCACCCGCTCGACGTTCTCCTGGGAACCCGCGCTGGTCAGCAGCCGCACCCTCAGGTCCGGCATGTCCTGGTGGAGCGCGGTCCGCAGCAGCTCGCCGTACTTCTGGTACACCCCCGCGCGCGTGCCGGTGCTGAACGCGACCGTCCCGCGCGGCGGCTCCTCGCCCAGCGGCAGCAGCCACCACAGCAGCAGTCCGAGGGCGACGGCACCGGCGGCCGCCCCTCGCAGGGCCCGGCGCCTGCCGATACGGCGGAACAGCGTGGACATGGGCGAGATCCTGCCAGCCGGCACCGCCGCTGAACAGGGCGGGGCGCACAGCCCGGCGGGACGCGACCGGCACCGGGACTGTCACCGGCGGCCGTTACAGTCGGCGTATGAGCTCCTCCTCGCCCGCCGAACTCGTCCGCGCCTTCCATCTCGCCTTCGGGCTCGACGCCCGCAGCACGCCGGGCGAGGTCCCGCCCGAGCTGGCGGCCCAGCGGGGGCGGCTGCTCGCCGAGGAGGCCGCGGAGGTGGCCGAGGTCTCGGTGCGCGGCCCGCTCGACCGGCTCGCGCACGAGCTGGCCGACGTCGTGTACGTGGCGTACGGCACCGCCCTGGTCCACGGCATCGACCTCGACGCGGTCATCGCCGAGATTCACCGCTCCAACATGACCAAGCTCGGCCCCGACGGCCAGGTCGCCCGCCGGTCCGACGGCAAGGTCCTCAAGGGCGGGCACTACCAGGCCCCGGATGTGGCGGGCGTGCTGCGGCGGCAGGGGTGGGAGCCGGACGGGGCCTGCCGGCCGCCACGGTCCTGGTCGACGAGAAGATCCACTCCTTCCGGGCGGCCCTGCGGCTGGGCGTCGACCACC
>NZ_JBFAWY010000048.1:0-42447 GCF_040680575.1 Streptomyces sp. NPDC052020 | reverse complement strand
GGGGGTGGTGTTGTGGGTGGGGTGGTGGTGGATGGTCAGGAGGGTCATGGGGGCTTCTTCCGCGGGGTCGTCGGTGGGTGGACGGGCGGGAGTGCTGGCCATAAAGATACGGACCCACCGGTTTTTTGCAAGGATTTTCTGTGAAGTTGCTGGTGGTGTGGTGGTGGGGGGTGGGTTGGGGGGTGGGGGTGGTTGGTTTTGGGGGTGGTGGTGGGGTGGGGTGGGTGGGGTGGGTGGTTTGGGGGGGTGGTTTGGGGGTGGTGGGGGTGGGGGGTTGGGGGGGTGGGGGTGGTTGTGGAAACCGGGCGTCTGGTTCTATTTTGGGGGGTGGTTGTGTTGTGGTTGGTCGGTCCGTCCGTGGTGTTGGGGCATGCGGGTGTGTGTTCCGGGTGGGCGGGGTTGTGGAGGTGGGTTGTGGTGCGCCAGGAGCGTGCGGTGCGTACGCGGCAGGCGATTTTGGTTGCGGCTGGTGAGGTGTTCGACGAGGTCGGATATGAGGCGGCGACGATTGCGGAGATTCTGCGGCGGTCGGGTGTGACGAAGGGGGCGTTGTATTTTCATTTTTCTTCGAAGGCGGAGTTGGCGCAGGGTGTGCTGGATGAGCAGGTGAATGCGCTTCCGGTGGTGCCGCGGGGGGAGTTGTGTTTGCAGCGGTCGTTGGATGAGGCGTTGTTGCTGGCGTTTTTGCTGCGGGGGGATGGTGGTGATGCGATTGTGCGGGGGAGTGTGCGGTTGACGGTGGATCAGGGGGCGCCGAGGGACGGGTTGGACCGTCGGTTGCCGATGCAGGGGTGGGAGCGTCATACGTTGGGGGTGCTGGAGGAGGCGAGGGCGGCGGGGGAGCTTCTTGCGCATGTGGATTTGGTGCGGGTGACGAAGGTGCTGGTGGGGGGGATGACGGGGGTGCAGGTGTTGTCGAACATCATGACGGGGCGCCGGGATATGCCTGAGCGGGTGGCGGATCTGTACCGGCATGTGCTGCCGTCGGTGGCGGTTCCGGCGGTGCTGGCGCAGATGGATTTCTCGCCGGAGCGTGCGGGGCGGGTGTATGAGGAGGCGGTCGGTGCGCGGGGGCGGGCGGGGGAGGGGTCCCGGTCCGGGGGGCTGGCTTCCGCGGTGTCCGGGTGAGGTGAACCGGCCGGCTGGGCGGCCTGGCCGGGGGTGGGTTGGCCGGGTGGGCTGCCGGTGGTGGTGCCCGGCCTGGTGGTGCGGGCTGGGGTGGGTCGGGGTCTGGTGGCCTGGCCGGTCGGGGGCGGTCTGGCCGGGGCGGTCTGGCCGGGGGTGGTCTGGCCGGGGGTGGTCTGGCCGGGGCGGTCTGGCCGGGGGTGGTCTGGCCGGGTGGGCTGCCGGTGGTGGTGTGGTGGTGTGTGGGGGGGCTGGGCCGGTCTTGTTCCGTTGTCTTTTTGTGGTTGTGTGGCAGGGCTGCTGGTCTCTGGGTTCGGTGTGATTGTTGCGGTGTCTGGTGGTCAGTGGCGGGAGTGGTCGGTTCGGCGGGGGTGTGGTGTCGCTTCGGAGCGTTCTGCTGTTTGCTTCGGGGTCCTGGTGGTGCTGTGTAGGGCGTGGGGGCCCGGGTGGTGCCTGAGTTGGAGGTCGGTCTGTAAGCGGTGGTCCGCCGTGATGCCGGGGCGGGCGTGTCGGCGGGTGTGTTCTTGCGGGCGTGCGGTGTCGGTTCCGGCGCTGTGCGGGGGGTGGAGGTCGGTCTGTCTGCGGTGGTCCGCCGTGAGCCTCCGCCAACTTGAAGTCGCAGGTCAAAGGGCTGGTGTGACCGATCCTCGGCGTACTCGTGCTGGTCGTGGGCGGGAGCCCACGGAGAAGATCATCTGTCAGCGGTTGATTTCGAGGTTCGTCAGGACAAGCAGGGCGCGCAAAAGGCGGGTGGCGCGGGCGGGATCGGTGCGGAGTTTGGTGAGGATCCGCCAGTTCTTGAGGTGGGCGAAGCCGTGCGCGACCGGTGCCCGTCCGACGGCGAGGACACGGTTGGCCTCCTTCTCCCCTTGGGTGAGCTTATGGGTACGAGTGGCGGTGTAGCCGGTGACGATCACGGGGTCGAGGATGTCGTTGTCCAGGCCGCGGAAGCCGAGGTCGGCCAACGCTCCGAGGCCGGCGGCGCGCAGGTGGGCCAGGATGTGGTTGTGGCGGGCGGCGGTGTTGTCGTGGGTGCGGCCGGGCCTGGCGGCGGATATCCAGATCAGGTGCCCGTTCTCGTCGGTCACGGCGAGGAGGTGCAGTCCATGGCTGCGGTGCTTGCCGGAGTAGTTCCGCCGGTCGGCCTTGCCGGTGCGGCGTCTGGTGCGAATGAGGGTGCCGTCGATCAGGACCACCTCCCCACCCTGCCTGGCGACCTTCTTCAGGGCGCGGTCCAGGCGCGGCGCCCGGGCGGCGATCAGCCCGATCAGCTCGTGGCGCCAGCGGCGGGCGGTGGACTCGGACACATGGTTTCCGCGGGCCATGTCGGCCAGGCGCTGGTCGTGACGCAGCACGGCCAGGACGATCACCGTGATCTTCCCGGGCGGCAGGATGCGCCACCTGGAGCGAATCGCCTTCAGATGGCGCCTTGGCAGGTCGGCGAGGTGGTTGACGGTGCTCGTGGACAGCGGCAGGCGGCACTGGTAGACAAGCGGGCAGGTGCTCTTGGTGCGCTCTTCGGTATTCGTCACACAATTCCAACGGCCGTCGGGGGCACCCCGGTTACGGCCGTGCCGAGCTGCTCCGAGTGGCGGTCTTGCTGGTCACAGGCGGGTGGCGAACCGGCCGTCAGGCAGTTTGCGCAGCCAGCCGCGACCGACGAGCCTCACCAGCTTGCTGCGTAGCGGTTCCAGCTTGGACCGCACGCTGATGTCCACCCCCACCACCTCGCCGACCTCATGGGCCATGACCGGTCCGGCGGCCTGCCGCACAGCGGCGATGATGCGCTGGTAGTCCCAAGGGAGGGCGTTCTCCTCCACCCCCGGCTCGCGGTGCGGGATCAGCATCACCGGCCGGCCGCCCACCTGCCCGGGCATCGGCGCAGCCTGGGCGCGTTCGTCGGCGAGCTGCCCGGTCATCCGTTCAAGGACGCGTTCGGCGACGGCGAGTTCGTCCCGCTCGGCCCGCACTTCCGCCAGCTGTTTGACCAGCTGCTCTTCGAGTTCGTCTAGTTCCGCGCGCCGCGCGGTGATCCGTTCCAGCAGCTCGGGATCCAGCATGCACCGGATCGTAGAAGGCTGCCGGACTACGGCAAGCAAGAACCGGACAGTTCGGCTACCTACTTCTGCTGACGACCGCTTGTTCAGGGCTCGATCGCTACGAATGTCGGTTCTGGTCGGGCCGGCCATGCGCCAGACGCTGAGCTTCGGCCGTGACCTCGGCATCGAGCTGCGCCAACGTCCTGTTCCCGTACTCAACGATGTCGTACTCGTCATCAAGCTCAGCAAGGCGCTCGGCCAGGGGGAGCTGGTGGCCGAACCGCTGATGGATGCGCAGAGCAAGCTCTCGCGGCGTCAGCCGGCCCCCCAGCATCTGGTGCGCGAGCGCCCGCACGGCAGCGTCCTGCCCGGCCTCGCTGTCGCGCGGGTAGAACACAAGGTCCAGCTCGTCGAGTACTACGGGAAGCAGGTCGGGAACGTCGTACTCCGCCTCGGCACGTGTGTATCCGGCCAGAATGCGCAGTGCCGGGCTGTCCAGTCCGGCGACGAGTGCCGCGCAGGCAGCCACGACGACATCGTGAGCATGGGCCTCGCCGATACTCCAGAGAACAGCGAGGTCTTGCAGGTCATCGGTTGCGGCTTCGATCGGCGACACCTACGCATGATTCCCTGCACAGGATGATTCCGTCGACCGCCTTTCGACTCAGGCGCCGCCCGCGCTGACGGACGATCTACTACTCAGGCAGTCGCCCGGGATCAGCACGAGTTCGCCGAGGATCGGTCACACCAGCCCTTTGACCTGCGACTTCAAGTTGGCGGAGGTTCCGTGATGCCGGGGCGGGCGTGTCGGCGGGTGCGTTCTTGCGGGAGTGTGGTGTCGGTTCCGGCGCTGTGCGGGGGGTGTCTCTGTGTCCTTCGTCAAGCGAGGCGTGGGGTTCTGGGTTCGTAGAAGGTTCCGTCACGGCGCCCCTCGGGCCCGGTGGCACCACCCTCCAGGTCATCTGTTCGGCAGGGGGGGACAGTCATGCCGGGCCCAAAGGCCAGCGGTCCTCTTGCAGGACCGCGGAAAAGATAACGGGGGGCTTGGTCCTGCGGGAGCCGTGCGAGGGGTTGCGGTTGTGGGTGACGGGCCTGGCGTTTCTGCAAGCCGGTGGTGGGTGCTGTTGTGAAGGCGGGTCTGACCGTGCGGCGGGAGCGGTGCCGCATGGTCAAGCGGGTCTGCGGCCGGCTGTTGGGCGGGGGTGTAGCTGTCGGTGTGAAGCGGGCTGTCGGCTGAACGGGGCGCGGGGGTGTGTGCTGGGTGTCGTGGGCGGCCTGTCTGTGGTGTGGGGGTTTTCGCAGGTCCGTGGTTACGGCCGTCATCCCTTCACCGGTTTCGGTCGTGGTCGTCAGGGTGCGTTTCCAGTCATCGGAAAGAAGCCGGACCGAGGTGTCGGGTGCAGGTGGTCGTGATCATCCGGGCCGAAGGCCGTTGTCACGACTGGATGGGTGTTGGTCCAGGCCTGCTTTCCCGCCCTGCCGCGAATGTCGCGTGCGGGGCTGTCGAAGGACTCGCTTGTGTCATCCCAGGCGGTGACGGTCTCATTGTCGGGCTGTGGACGCGCACCGTCAGCGGCGGCCTCCGCCGCGAAGACGGTCTTGTGCTCATGGGCACGCGGCCAGTCGGGTGAGCGGGCGGAGGTCGCCGGCGCCCCCGGTTCCCGCACGACGGGCTCAGCTCGTCCTGGCCCCGTCTCGGTCGGTCTCGTCCACCGAAGGATACGGACGTCGGCACGTTGCGACATCATGCTCGGTTGGGGTGGTTTGCTGGGGGTTTGTGGTGGTGGTCTGGCGGGGTGGGGGTGGTGGTTGGGGTGGGTTGGTGGGGTCTGGTGGGGTGGTTTCCTGGGCGGCTGGTTTCTGGGGATCGTGGTGGGGCTTGTCCCGGTAGGTTGGTTGGGGTGGCGGGGCTGGGCGGGTGCGGGTGAGTTCTGGCCGGTCCCGGCCGGTTTCGCTGGGAGCGGGCGTGTCTGAGCCGGGCCGGGTCTGTCCGGGCCGGGGCTTGTCCGGGGCTGTCCGTGTCCGGGGGCCCGGTCGGGTCTGTCCGTGTCCGGGGGCCGGGTCGGGGATGGCCGGGCGCGGGGGCTGTCCGGGTTGGGCTGGGTGCGGGGGCTGTCCGGGTCTGGCTGGGTGCGGGGGTTGTCCGGGTTGGGCTGGGTGCGGGTGTTGGGGCTGGGCCGGGGGGTCTGGCCGGGGTGGTGGTGTGGCTGGGTGGGGGCCTGTGTGGCGGGTGTGGGCTGGTGGGGTTACGGGCTGGTGGGGTTTGTGTGGGGTGGTGGGGGCGGGGGTTGGGTGTTGTGGTTCCTGTGTGCTCTGTGTTGGTGCGTGCGTGTGTGGTTGCTGAGGCCGGCCGGCTGACTGTTTGGAGTGCGTGATGGAGTCAGGTGTTTGCCCGTTTGTGCTGGATGTGACGGGGCGTGATCTGGCGGGTGAGGCTGCGAGGTTGCGGGAGGGGGGGCCTGCGGTGCGGGTGGTGTTGCCGGGTGGGGTGGTGGCGTGGGCGGTGGTGCGGCCGGGGTATGTGCGGCGGTTGTTGAGGGATCGGCGGGTGTCGAAGGATGCCCGGCGGCATTGGCCGGCGTTTGTTGAGGGGCGTATTACGCAGGAGTGGCCGTTGTTTCCGTGGGTGGCGGTGGAGAACATGCTGTTCGCGTATGGGGAGCGGCATGCGCGGTTGCGCCGGTTGGTGGCGGGTGCGTTCACGGTGCGGCGTACGGAGGCGTTGCGGTGTGGGGTGGAGCGTCATGTGGGGGAGTTGCTGGGGTTGCTGGCGGGGGTGCCGGCGGGGCGGGTGGTGGATCTGCGGGCTGTGTTCTGTGAGCGGCTTCCGATGCGGGTGATCTGTGATCTGTTCGGGGTGGGTCATGGGCTGGGGCGGGAGTTGTGTGCGGCGATGCAGACGGTGTTCGGTACGTCGGTGTCGGCGCAGGAGATGACGGCGGCGCAGGAGCAGGTGTTCGGGATGCTGGCGGAGTTGGTGGCGGTCAAGCGGGAGGTTCCGGGGGATGATCTGACGTCGGCGTTGATCGCGGTGCGGGACGGGGGGGAGGGGCTGAGTGAGCAGGAGTTGCTGGGGACGCTCAATTTGATGATCGCGGCGGGGCAGGAGACGACGTCGACGCTGTTGACCAATGCGGTCGCCGCGTTGCTGGCTGATCCGGGGCAGTTGGAGCATGTGCGTGCGGGGCGGGCGGGCTGGGGGGATGTGATCGCGGAGACGATGCGGACGCGGGCGGCGGCGGCGTTTTCGCCGATGCGGTTCGCGGTGGAGGACATCGAGCTGGACGGTGTGCTGATAGAGAAGGGTGATCCGATTCTGGTGTCTTTCGCGGCCGGGGGTGTGGATCCGGAGCAGTATGGTGAGGACGCTGCGGTGTTCGATGTGCTGCGTGCTGACCGCCGGGAGGGGCTGGGGTTCGGGCACGGTGCGCATTTCTGTCTGGGGGCTCCGCTGGCCCGGATGGAGGCGGGTGTGGCGCTGGCGGGGCTGTTCGACCGTTTCCCGGGTGTGGCTCTGGCCTGTCCGGTGGAGGAGATCGATCCGGTGCCGTCCTTCATCATCAACGGTTACAGCAGTCTTCCGGTCGTGCTCGGGCCGTCCGCGGCCTGACCCTCCTGCTCCCGCCCCGCCCCTCGCCCTGTCTGTGAGCCCTGGCCCCCTCCCTCCCTGTCTCCTCCCGCTTCGTCCTGCCTGCCCTGTTCCTGGGGTGCGGTCCCCCCCTCGGCCCCCGTCCTGTCTCCTCCTATTCCGTTCTCTCCGCCCTGTCTGTGAGCCCTGGCCCTGCCTCTTGCCCCCTCCCGTCCGTCCTGTCTGCTTCTACCTCGTTCTCTCCGTCCTGTCTGTGAGGCCCGGTCCTCCGGCCTTGCCTCTTCCGGCCTTGCCTCTTCCGGCCTTGCCCTCCTGCCGCCTCGTTCCTTCCGCCTGTTTTCTTTCCTCTGTCTGTGTGTCCTGGCCCTTGGTCCTGTCTGCTGTGTGCTGTCGGTGGGTGGGTTGCGGTGTTTGGGTCTTGATTGGGTTCCCGGTCCTGTTCTGCTTGTGGGCGTGGGTGCCGGGGGTGGGTGTCATGGTGTCGTTTCCGTGGTTTTGTCAGGGGGCGGCCGGGGGAGGGGTGGGGGCTGTGGCGGGTGGTGCGGGGCGGGTGGTCTGCCGGCCGGTTTGGTGGGGTGTTGTGGCTGCTGTTCTTGTCGGGGGGGGCGGGTGAGGGGTGTTGTTGTGTGGTGGCAGTCTGGGGTGATGAGGCCTTGGGGTACGTCTGCTGAGAAGGATCTGCGGCGTTTGCTCAATGAGTGGGATCCGGTCGGTGTCGCGGATGTCGTGGGGGATGAGTACGACTGCATGCTGGCTCCTTTGCTCGGGCGGCTTTACGGTGGTGCCGGCGAGCGGGAGGTCGGTGAGTTCCTGCGGCATGAGCTGGAGGATCATTTCGGTCTGGGGGCCGGGGGTTTGCGGTCTGATGTGATGGCTGCCCGGGTGGTCGCCTGGTGGGTGTCTGCCGGTGGGGCCGGTGGGGCCGGCGGGCAGCCGTTTCCTCGTGGGGCCGTCTGATCGTCGCCCGGGTGCCTGTTGGCTGCCGGGGGGGGGCAGCAGCCGGCTCTGCGGTGCGCGGTCCGGGGCTTGGACTTCGGCAGGTGCCGTTGTGCTGTTGCGCGGGCGCGGCATCGGGCCGGTGGTCGCGCGATGCGGCGTCGCCCGCGGCTTGCGGGCTGGGCAAGGTGCGGTGGCGTGGTTGAGCGTGTTTTCGCCTGGTTGCATCAGTTCAATCGGCTCCGTTCCCGCTGTGAGGGGCGTGCCGGTCTCTATCAGGGCCTGCTCGGACCGGTCTGGGGCTGCGTATGTTTTGTGCCGGCGGGGGGTCTCGTCGTGAAGCGGTCGGTTGGCTGCGCTGGGCCGTCCCGGCCGGGGTCCGGTCAGGAGCGGTCGCAGCGGCCGCGCCGCGGTCCGCGGGTTTCGATCCGTGACGTCGGCGGGTTCCGGCAGGCTCTGCCCGTACCAGCGAAGCCGCCAGAAGGCCGAAGAGCGCGCTGCGTCGGCTGCGAAGTCCGCTTCGGTTTCGGTGCGTTGCCGCTGACGAGACGGCAGCCTGCTCCGTGAACCGTGTGGGAGCAGGTGCCGGGGTGCCCGCTCCGGCTGATCCGGCGTGGTCGGGTCAGGCCGGGGACGTCTGCCCGTCGCTCGAGTGAGGGGATCGCTGCGCTCATGGGCTTGTTCATCGTGTTCAGAGCGTGGAGGTGACCGGGCAGGAGGTCTTGCCCGGCCCCAGCCCGTTTTGCGGCGTCTTCTTGGGCTTGTGGCTGAAGGGGTTGTTTTACGGGGCCGCCGGCTCCCCGCAGGGCGGCATGTGTGGAACGGTCCGTTGGAAGAGGCGTCCGCCACCGCATCGCCCGCGAAGGCGTCGGGTCTCCGCGGCACCTGGGCAGTCACGGCCGGGCAGTCGCTGCCGGGTCGTCGGGGGAACGGCCCGCTGGCTTGCCGGCTGCCGGTGCCTGCGCCGGCGCTTTGGGCGCGGAGCCGTGTGCTTCCTCGTGTTCGTCGCTGCCGGTGCGGCCTGGATCTGTCACTGCCGGGTGATGACGCGGGGGTGTTCCTGCCGCCGCCGTTACCGGGCCGTGCCGGCCATGAGCCACCGGCGTACCCGTACTTCCAGCAGCACCCGTTTGTTTCCGGGGCTGGTGGGAGCGGATACGTCCCATCCGTATTTCCGCTCGAACGCGGCCACGACCTCGCGGGGGAACCGGTCAGGGATCAGTGTGGCGTCGCCTTCGGCGACGACCGGGAACCGGCCGTCTTCCAGAGCCAGGGACACGCGGGCCTCTGTGCGGATATTCCTGGCCTTGACGGAGCCGTGGTCCGTGCCGATCCACCACCGGGAGCTCTGGTAGACGAACCAGACGGGTGTGATGTGGGCAGAGCCGTCCGGACGCACGGTGCACAGCCAGACGTTCTTTTCCTCGGCCAGGCGCAGACGGACGGCCGGTCCCGGCTCGTTGACAAGGCTCACTCCGCTATCCGATCAGCAGGCGTGAGGAGACGCATCGGGCGGTGAGCCGGACCATCGGCCTAGGTCCCAGGTCTTGTGGCCCGGGAGAAGCGGATCCCCCGTTCGTGGACGCTTCGGCCGTTCCCGCCGCAGGCCGGGCTCGTTCTTCGCCGGCTGCGGCCTGTGCGGTGCCCGGGTCCGCGGGCGGGGCGTCGTGCCGGTCATGGTGTGCCGGGGCATTGTGGCGCGGTGCGGGGCCGGGCGTGGCCGGCGGGTGGGGCTCCGGCGGGATTGGAGCGTGTCTTGAGCGGGGCGGTGGACGGTGGGCGCAAAAGGGGTGAGGAGGGGCGTGTGGAGGGTGCTGGAGGGCGGTCGGCCTGGCTCAGGATCGAGCGTGGGCGGGCCACGGATGAAGAGGTCGCCGCTGTGGCTGTGACGTTGTTCTCGCTGCTGGCCCGGCAGGCCGGTGCCGCGGACGTGGCGGACGTGGCGGACGTGGCGGGTGCCGGGGAGAGCGGGGACGGGGAGGGCTGTGCGGTGCTGTGGGACCGGGCGGGAGGGTACCGGGCTCCCGGCAGCTGGAGATGAGGTTTGCCCGGGTGCAAGGGCGCCCCGGGTGTCCGGGCGCCGGCGGCGGGTGTGTGGCCGGCGGGGCGGGTGCGGCCGGTGGCGGGGGTGGCCGGCCGGTTGTGTCCCGCCCACCCCATGAAACCGCCTGAGCGGTTTGTTATTCTGCGGGTGCGGTCTCCGCCGGCCGTGTCCGCTCCGATGCGACGGGAAGGGACTGCCATGGCGACGGTGTTGGAGCCTTCTGCCGGTCTTGCGGGGCCGAGTGAGCCGAGTGAGCCGAGTGATGCGCGGGGCCGTCTGGCCGAGCTGGAGGCGGTGCGTGCGCGGGCGCTGGCCGGGCCGGGCCGGGAGGCGACCGAGGCGCAGCATGCCAGGGGCAAGCTGACGGCGCGTGAGCGGATCGGTCTGTTGCTGGACGAGGGGTCGTTCAGGGAGGTGGAGCAGTTCCGGCGGCACCGGGCGAGCGGGTTCGGGCTGGAGGGCAACCGGCCGTACACGGACGGGGTGGTCACCGGCTGGGGGACGGTGGAGGGCCGTACGGTCTTCGTGTACGCGCATGATTTCCGTATGTTCGGCGGTGCGCTGGGCGAGGCGCATGCCGAGAAGATCCACAAGGTCATGGACATGGCGGTGGCGGCGGGTGCGCCGCTGGTGTCGCTGAACGACGGTGCCGGGGCGCGGATCCAGGAGGGGGTGGGCGCTCTTGCCGGGTACGGGGGGATCTTCCGGCGCAATACCCGGGCGTCGGGGGTGATTCCGCAGATCAGTGTGATGCTGGGGCCGTGTGCGGGGGGTGCGGCCTACAGTCCGGCGCTGACGGATTTCGTGTTCATGGTGCGGCGCAGCGCGCAGATGTTCATCACCGGTCCGGATGTGGTCAGGGCGGTGACGGGTGAGGAGATCACGCACAACGGCCTGGGGGGTGCGGACGTGCACGCCGCGACCAGCGGGGTGGCGCACTTCGTGTTCGACGACGAGGAGTCCTGCCTGGCCGAGGTGCGGTATCTGCTGTCGATGCTGCCCTCCAACAACCGGGTGGCGCCGCCGGCGGTGCGGTCGCAGGATCCGCCCGGCCGCCGTTCGCCGGCGCTGCTGGACCTGGTGCCGGCCGAGGGCAGCCGCCCCTACGACATGCACGAGGTGATCGCGGAGCTCGTCGACGACGGGGAGTTCCTGGAGGTGCACGAGCGCTGGGCCCGTAACATCGTGTGCGCGCTGGCGCGGCTGGACGGCCGTGTGGTGGGCGTGGTCGCCAGCCAGCCGCGGGTGCTGGCGGGCGTGCTGGACATCGAGGCGTCCGAGAAGGCCGCCCGGTTCGTGCAGATGTGCGACGCGTTCAACATCCCGATCGTCACGCTGCTGGACGTCCCCGGCTTCCTGCCCGGGGTGGGCCAGGAGCACGGCGGGATCATCCGGCACGGCGCGAAGCTGCTGTACGCCTACTGCAACGCCACCGTGCCGCGGATCTCGGTGGTGCTGCGCAAGGCCTACGGCGGCGCCTACATCGTCATGGACTCCCAGTCCATCGGCGCCGACCTGAGTTTCGCCTGGCCGGCCAACGAGATCGCGGTCATGGGCGCCGAAGGCGCCGCGGGCGTCATCTTCCGCAAGCAGATCGCGGCGGCCGCCGATCCCGAGGCCACCCGCGCCCGCCTGGTCAAGGAGTACAAGGCGGAGCTGATGCACCCCTACTACGCCGCCGAGCGCGGCCTGGTCGACGACGTCATCGACCCCGCCGCCACCCGCGAGGTCCTCATCGACTCCCTGGCGATGCTGCGCGGCAAGCACGCCGACCTGCCCTCGCGCAAACACGGCAACCCCCCGCAGTAACCCGAAAGACCCGCAGGGGGGTTGACACACCGGCCGCAGCGGCGGCCCAGGGCCGCACCCGGGCCCGCGCACTTTTCACCTTCAGGAGAGACACGATGGTGCAGCAAGAACGTGCCGAGCGCACACGGCAGTCACTGATGCGGGCGGCGGCGGAGGCGTTCGCCGAGGACGGCTTCGTGTCGACGACACTGAGCACCATCAGCAAAAGGGCCGGGGTCAGCAACGGAGCGCTGCACTTCCACTTCGCCAACAAGCACGTCCTGGCCCAGGCCGTGCGAGCGGCGGCCGTCGACACCCTGCGCCGCATCACCCAGGATGCCGAACAGCGCCAGGACAGCGCGCTGCAGCAGCTCATCGACGCCAGCCACGGACTGCTGGGCAGCCTGGAGCGGGACGTGGTGGTGCGGGCCGGCTTCGAGCTGACCGGCACCGCCCCCCGGCGCGAGCAGCCCGCCGACCTGTACCGGGAATGGCAGCACTGGACCGGCCGGGTCCTGCACACCGCCCAGCAGCAGGGCGAGCTCGCCGACGACGTCCCGCCCGCCCAGGCGGCCGCAGCCGTCGTCGCGGCCACCGTCGGACTGGAGGCCCTGGGCGCCAAGGACCCCGCCTGGGTCTCCCGGCGCACCCTGGGCCAGTACTGGGAACTGATGCTGCCACGCCTGGCCGCCCCCGCCCGGCTGCCCGCGCTGGTCCCGCACGGCACCGCCCCCGGCCCCGCCGGCCGGCCCCGCCACCCCCACGGAACAAACCGTTCCGGCTGTTTGGGCGGGTGACCGCCCCGCACCGGGCCGCACCCCCGGCGGGCGGCCCGCCCGCCGGTGAGCGCCCGGCGAGCCGTCCCCCGCTCAACAGAGCCTCGAGGACGGCTCGCCGGAACGCCGCAGGCGGGCGGCAGGACAGTCGATCCCCCTCCCAAAAATACAAACCAGCTATGCGGTTTTGTATTGACAGGGGGTCCGGCATCTTCTTGAATCTGTGTGTGGTGGGGATCGCCCCCGCGAGCGGCATCATCCACGTTCAGGGAGACGCTGTGGACATCGACGTACTCGGCGCGTTGGCGGTACAGGAGAACCAGGTCTCCATCACGCCCACGGCCCCCAAGCCACGGCAGGTCCTTGCCCTGTTGGCGCTGCACGCCGACCGGGTGGTGCCGGTCTCGGCCCTGATGGAGGAGCTGTGGGGCACCACGCCGCCGCGCAGCGCCCGTACCACCTTGCAGACCTACGTCCTGCAACTGCGTGAACTCATCACCGTCGCCCTGCGCAACGACCCGGCGGGACGCAGCGCCAAGGACGTGCTGGTGACCACCCCCGGCGGCTACCTGCTGTGCGGCGGGGGCGGCCGCAGCGACGTCCGCGAGTTCGAGCGGCTCGCCGGAGCGGGCTACCGGTGCATGGACGCCGGCGACTTCCCCGGCGCGGCACGGCAGCTGAACGAGGCGCTGCTGCTGTGGTCGGGGACCCCGTTCGCCGACGTGCAGGCCGGCGCGCAGCTGGAGATGGAGATCAAACGGCTGGACGAGAGCCGGCTGTGCGCACTGGACCAGCGCATCGAGGCCGACCTGCGGCTCGGCCGGCACCGCGAGGTGCTGGCCGAACTGACCGTCTTAGTCAACCGCTACCGCACCCACGAGTCCCTGCACGCCCAGTTCATGCTCGCGCTGCACCGCTCCGGACGGCGCGGCGAGGCCCTGAGCGTGTACCAGGGCCTGCGCTCCACCCTCGTCCGCGAACTCGGCCTGGAGCCGTCCGCGGCGCTGCGGCGGCTGCAGCGCTCCATCCTCATGGCCGGCCCCGAGTCCATGACCGCGGTGCCCGACAGCGTCACCGAACGGCTCGCCCCCACCAGCTGACCACCACCCCCGGCCCCGCCCCCCCCGGGGCGTGTTCGCCCGCCGCCGCGGTTCCGCGGCGGCGGGCGAACACGCGTGCAGCCCCCGACGGCGGCACGGAGGCCCGCCCGGCACCCGCCCCGTGCCCGCCGCCCGCCGGCACCGGGCGGTCCTCCGGCCCCCGGGGCGGGCGGCGGACGGGCGCTCGCCCCGGGCCGGGCAGGGGGACGGGACCCCGGCTCCGGGCCGGGCAGGGGAAGGGGCCCCGGTACCGGGCGGGTGGCGGACGGGCCCCGGCAGCGGACGGGGGGGGAGGGCCAAGGGCGGGTGCCGGCTCCGGGCCGGGGGGGGAGAGAGACGGGCGGGCCCCGGTAACGGGTGGATGGTGGTCGGGAAGCCGGCGCTTGGGCAGGGGGGGCGAGCGGGCCGGGCCGGTGTGCGCGGCACCGGCCCGCCGCCCGCTGCCCGTCTCCGACCCGCCCACCACGCGGTGCCCGGCGGCCGAGAGCCGGCCCGGGGGCGCGCAGCCCAAAGCCCGGGCCGGGCGGCCGGCGCGGCGCGGACCGGGCGCGGATGGCACCGGCGGCGCGGGCCCGGCGGCGGCGCGGGCCGGACGATGCGGGCGGCACCGGCACCGGCACCGGCACCGGCACCGGCACCGGCAGCGCGGGGCCGGGCCGCGCCGGCCGCGCCGCATACCGCTCCAATCCCCGCAACCCCCCTTTCTTTTCGGCGTCCAGATCCCCTTCTCTCTCTTTTTTGGTTTTCGCGTTCCCGCGGCGCCGCCGTGCTGAAAGGAACGAGCGGGAACAGCGCGGCGCGATATCCGCGCGAGCCGGGCTCCAGGCGGCGTTCGTTTTTTCTTGAGTGCCCCGTTCACGGCCCGCCGGGCCCGGTTGGAATGCCCTTGAACCCTGGTCGACGGAAAGGGGGGTGTCGGGCAATTCCGGCTAGTGTGCTCGCGGCGACGGGATCGGTCACTGAGAGAACTCGACGAGATACGGAGGAAACCAGTGAAGATTCAGGTTCTGGGACCGTTGAGTGCCGAGGTCAACGGGGGATCGATTGTCCCGACGGCCGGCAAACCACGGCAGATTCTGTCTCTGCTCGCTCTCTACCCGGGACGGGTCATGCCCGTTCCCATGCTCATGGAGGAGATCTGGGGAACCGAGCCGCCGCCCAGCGCGCTCACCACCCTGCAAACCTACATCCTCCAGCTGCGCAGGCGGCTGGGCACCGCGATGGGGCCCGACGCCCCCGGCGCGGCCAAGGAAGTCCTCGCCACCCGGCACGGCGGCTACCTGATGCAGATACCGGCCGAGAGCGTCGACGTCCACGAGTACGAACGCATGGTCACCGAGGGACGGTCCGCCTTCGAGACCGGCGACGACAACGGCTCGGCCGACTGCTTCCGCCGGGCACTGGCACTGTGGCGCGGACCCGCACTGGTCGACGTACGGGTCGGACCGATCCTCGAGATAGAGGTCATGCGCCTGGAAGAAAGCCGGCTGGGCACCGTCGAACGCCGCATCGACGCCGACCTGCGGCTGGGCCGGCACTCCGAACTCATCGCCGAACTCACCGAACTGACCGCCCGCTACCCCCAGCACGAAGGACTGCACTCCCAGGCCATGGTGGCGCTGTACCGGTCGGGCCGGCAGGCGTCCGCCCTCGACATCTACCGCAAGCTGCGCATCCGCCTGATAGAGGAACTGGGCGTCGAGCCGTCACCGCAGGTACAGCGGCTGCACCAGGCCATGCTGGCCGTCGACCCCCAGCTCGACGTCGCCGCCGGACCACGGCGCAGCTCCACGTTCGACCTCTACGCCGCCTGACCGCCTGAACAGCCACCCCTGCCGCATCCCCCGAAGACGCGCCACCCCCGCCCCACCGGACTGCCCCGCCCCCTCCCGCCGCGCCCCCGCCCCACCGGGGTGCCGCACTCCTCCTCGCCCCGCCGCGCCCCCGCCCTGCCGGGGTGCCGTACTCCTCCTCGCCCCGCCGCGCCCCCGCCCTGCCGGGGTGCCGTACTCCTCGCCCCGCCCTGCCTTTCTGCGCGCCCGTCCCACCGGGTGCCGTACTCCTCTCTCCTCGCCCCGGTGCGCCCTTGTGGTGCCGCGCCTTCACATCCCGCCGCGCCGGCCCCGCACCCTCCCCCGGGGGCTGCCGGGCTGCCGGGCTGCCGGGCTCCGGGGGGCGGCTCGAGCGGGATTCCGGTGGATGTCGAGCGGCTCCGGAGAGCCTGTGTCGGAATACGGCCGTCCGGAAGGCGTGCCGGCCGTGTGCCCCGCGCACGGTGGCCGGGCGGCCCCTTTTCCGAGGAGAGAAGGTGGTCTTGGTGCCGGATGAGCGTGTACGCCGTCTTTCGCACGCGGTCGATGTGGCCGCGCCCGCGGGAGTTGTCTACGGGTTGATCGCGGATGCCGAGCGCTGGCCGCTGTACTTCCCGCCGAACGTGTACGTGGAGCGGCTCGACTTCGACGGCGTCCGCGAGCGGCTGCGGATGTGGTGCCTGGCCGACGGGCAGGTCAAGTCCTGGACGTCCGGGCGTGTCCAGGACTTAGCGCGGCGCCGGATCTCCTTCCACCAGGACCAGATCATGGAGCCCGCGGAGTCGATGGGCGGTGTCTGGTCCGTGCAGCCGCTCGGGCCCGACCGCTGCCGGCTGACCGTGGAGCACGAGTTCACCGCCGCGGGCGACCGGCCCGAGGACGTGGCCTGGCTGGAGCAGGCCACGATCGCCAACGCCCACTCCGACCTGAGGAGTCTGCGGTTCCTGGCGGAGCGGTGGGCCCGGCTGGACGAACTGGTCCTGTCGTTCGAGGAGTCGGTGCGGGTCAAGGGGCCCGCCGAACTCGTCTACGGCTTCCTCTACGACGTGGCGGACTGGCCCGGACAGGTCCCGCACGTGCGCCGCGTCGACCTGGCCGAGCCCCAGGTGGGGGTCCAGAAAGTCACCATGAGCCTGGCCGAGGCCGGCGGCGGCGCCCAGACCGTGGAGTCGGTGCGGGTCTGTTTCCCGCACGCCGGGCGCATCGTGCACAAGGACACGGTGACCCGGAAGCTGGTCGCGGCGCACTGCGGCGAGTGGTCGCTGGTCCCCGACGAGAGGGGCGTCACCGTGGTGTCCCAGCACCACGTCGTCCTGCGTGAGAAGGACATCGCCCGGACACTGGGCGCCGGCGCCACCCTGGAGGACGCCCGCCACCAGGTCCGCGCGCAGCTCGGCTACGAGAGCACGCAGACGCTGCGGCTGGCGCAAAAGCACGCCGAGTCGGCCGTACGCGTGCTGTGACACGGCGGACCGCCCCCGCGAGAGCGGCGCCCCCGGCCACAGGCACAGGCACAGGCACAGGCACAGGGGCAGGGGCAGGGGCAGGGCGGCGGGGGCACGGCCGCGACCGGGCACGGCCCACGGGCCGGGGCGGCGTCACAGGCCCTGGCCCGTGGACCATGGCCCACAAACGGCGGACGGCGGACGGCAGTCGACAGGTGGCGGACGGCAGATGGCGGACGGCAGTCGACAGGTGGCGGACGGCAGATGGCGGCCGGCAGGTGGCGGGTGCCGGGCGGCCGGCGGCGGGCTGGTCGAGGAATCCGCCAGGCGGCCTTGGAAACGGCTGGAGCCGGTGCCGCCCCCGCCCGCCCCCTGCCCGCCCCTCACCCGTGTGCTGTCCGTCCCGCCGGGCAGGCCCGGGCCGGGCTGACCTGGCCTGCCTCGAGCCAGGCTCCGGTGGCTGCCCCTTGCATGGAGTTCCGCTCCGGCACCGGGCCGGGCAAGAGCGGCGGGCGCGAAACAGGCGGGAGCGGGCATGAGACCGGGTATGGCAGCACCTACCGGCACACCACCGCGGCAACCGGCCCGCCGGGACACGGCCCGCCCGGCCGCCCGGCCGTCCGCCCGGCCCGGCCACGCGCCGGTACCGGGGGCGCGCCGGCCCGGTGTCAGCGGCGTGTCAGCCTCCCGTGGGGCCGCGGCCCATACTCGAACCCTGCGCTCGAAGGAGAGGAGGGAGGGGCCTTCGCCGTCGCCTCGCGCGGGCGCACGGGCCCCGCGGAGCCGATGACCGTCGAACGCAACGTGGATGTGTCGCTGACCGCAGTGCTCGCCCTCAACGGACCGGTACCCAGCGCCCCGTCCACCCTCGAACTGCGCGGCCCGCTGCGCACCGTGCTCCTGGAAGCCGCGCTCGCCCGCGTCGCCGCCGACCGGCCCGAGCTGCGCGACATACGGCCCCGGACACTGCGGGACGAACCGGGCCGCCACGTCCTCGAACTCGACGCCGCCTACCCCCTGGGCGTGCTCGCCGACCTGCTCACCGCGGCCACCACCGAACCGGCCGGCAACCCCGGCATCCCCGGCAACCCCGGCAACCCCGGCGGGGCCGGTGCCGTCACGCACCGCACCCCCGCCCCGCGGCCACCGGGCCCGGGGCTGCCGGAGCCGCTCGCGCTCACCCCGCTCCAGCACGAACTGCTCGCCCACCGCCCCCACCAGCAGGTCGCCCAGCTGGCGTGGCGCTGGCACGGGCCGCTGGACACCGGCCGGTTCACCGCCGCCTGGCAGTCCGTCTTCGACCACGAGACCGTGCTGCGCGCCGCGTTCGCCTGGGACCCCCAGCCCAGGATCGCCCTGCACACCCGCGCCCGCCCCGAAGTCGTCCGCCACGCGCACGGCACCCTGACCCGGCGGGCCCTGATGGAACAGGAACGCGGACGCGGCTTCGACCTCGCCCGGCCCGGCCTGCTGCGCGCCGCCCTGCTGGACGGCGAACCCGCACCGCACCACACCGGCCACATCCCGCCCACCGACGTCGTCCTCACCTACCACCGCGCCCTGCTCGACAGCTTCAGCGTGCGCCTGCTGCTGCAGGAATTCCACCGCGCCTACCTCGCCGCCGGCACCGCGCACGGCGGCGAACGCCGCCCCGACCTGCGGGACTACCGGCGCTGGCTGGCCACCCAGGACCCGGCCCCGGCCCGGGACTTCTTCACCCGCACCGGCGGCGGCTTCGGCGCCGGGCTGCCCCGCGCCCGCCCCGGCGCCGTCACCGGCCGGCACGGCACCGGCTGCACCCTGGCCCGCCTCACCCACGCCGAAGCCGCCCGCCTGGCCCGCTGGGCGGCCCGCTGGGGCGCGACCGAGAGCAGCGCGCTGCAGGCCGCCTGGGCGATGCTCCTGTTCCGGGCGGGCGGCCCGGCGGGCGGCCCGGCCCCGGTCGGCTTCAGCGTCACCGTCTCCGGCCGCGGCATCCCGCTGGACGGCATCGCCCGCGTCCCCGGCCCCTTCGACAACCCGCTGCCGGTCAGCGTCGAAGTCGACCCCGCCGCCACGGTGCCCGCCCTGCTGCGCACCGTCCGCGACCGGGTCCTGGACATGAGCGCCTACGAATGGGTCACCGCCGGGCAGATCCGGCAGTGGCTCGGATACGGCACCGACGCGGACGCGCCCCAGACGCTGCTCTCCTTCGAACACCGGCCGCGCCCCGCCCAGGACCTGGCCGCGGATCTGGCCGCGCAGGGCATCCACGTGGAGGACGCCGACCCCGCGGGCATCCAGACCACCTTCCCGGTCAGCGTCGTCGCCCACCACGACAGCATGGGCGGGCTCGTCCTGACCTGCCTGCACGACCGGGGCCGGCTGCACGACGACCAGGTGGCGACGATGCTCGCCCACGGCGCCCAGCTGCTGCGCCGGCTGCCCGACGGCGCGGAGGAGACCACCACCGTCGCCCGGATGCTGTCGGAACTGGACGACGCCGCAGCGCCCCGCCTGCACGACCACCCCCCGGTCCCGGCCGAACGGCGCCTGACACGGCTGCGCGGCCCGTCGCGTCCCGGCGCCACGACCGTCTGCCTGATCGCCCCGCCGGGAACCCCCGACAGCTGCCACACCGAGCTGGCCCGCCGCTACCAGGGGCCCGAGGCCCTCACCGCGCTGCGGGCCGACGCGGCCGGCATGCCGGAAACCCTCACGGCGCTGCGGCCCCTGCTCGCCGCCGGCCAGCGCCTGATCCTCGGCGGGTTCTCCGGCTCCGGCGCCCTGGCCTGCGCACTGGCCCGGCACATCGCCGCCGACACCGGCACCGCGCCGCTGGTGGTGCTCGGCGCGGGCCACGACGCCGGTGACGACCGGGTAGGCGACCTGGCCCGCGCGCTCGGCGCGGTAGCCCGCCGCCCGGGATAGCCCCCGCCAGCCGCCGGCCACCGCCTGCGAAGGCGGCCGCCACCGGCCGCGGGGCGGCAGGCGGCGGCCGGGACCGGGGGCAGGGAACCGGGGGCGCCGGGGCCCCGGGGGGCGGGCGGGCGGTGTTCCGGTGCCCGCCGGCCTGCGCCCGCCGGGACGCGGCCGCAGAACAGGGTGCGGTCAGCGGCCGGCCACCCGGTCGCCGCCCGCCATGGCCGTCAGCTGCTCGAAACGGCGCACCAGCTGTTCCTGCTGGACCCTGAGACCCTCGATGCGGTGGTGCAGGCGGGCTATCTCGCTGCCCAGCGACAAAACCGTCGCCTCACCCTCACCCCCGCCCGGGCCGGGGCCGGGGCCGTCCTGCCAGGTCCGGGCCCGGGGCCTGACCGCAGGGCCGGGCAGGGCCAGGACCGGGTCCTGGCGCAGGATCGCCTCCATACGGCCGCGCAGCGCCGGACCGGGCTCGACGCCCAGTTCCCGTACCAGGCGCCTGCGCACACGGTCGTAGATGTTCAGGGCCTCCGCCTGCCGGCCGCAGCGGTAGAGCGCCACCATCAGCAGATCGTGGAACCGCTCCCGCATGGGGTGGTCGGTGGTCAGCTCCTCCAGCTCGCCGGTGACCTCGCCGTGCCGTCCCGCCCGCAACGACGCGTCGTACATCGTCTCCAGCGCCGTGATCCGGTGCTCCTCCAGCTGCGCCGCCTCGGCCGCGCAGATGTCACCGTGGGTGCTGCCCTCCAGGGCCGGGCCGCGCCACAACGACAGAGCCTCCCGCAGCAGTTCCACGGCCCGGGCCGGGTCGTGGGCGGCGGCCTGCCTGCCCTGGGCGGTCAGGGCGTGGAAACGCTGGGCGTCGGTTCCGGCCGGGCCCAGATGCAGCACATAGCCGAGCGAGCGGGTGGCGATCCACTCACGCGGCACACCCCCCGGCCCGCCCGGACCCCCCGAACCACCAGGACCGCCCGAGCCGCCGGGGCCGGGCAGGCGCCGCCGCAGCCGGGCCACATGGGCCTGCAGCGCGTTGGCCGCGTTGGCCGGCGGGCCGTCGCCCCACAGCTCGTCGATCAGCCGGTGCACGGACACCTCGCGCCCGGCCTTCACCACGAGCGCGCCGAGCAGAGCGCGCTGCTTGGCGCCGGTCGGAAGGATCCGCAGGCCGGTGCGCTCGTCCTGGATCTCCACGGGACCGAGGATCCGGAACTGCATCTGTCCCCCTCATGTCGCCAAGCAGGCAGTGGGTAACGGGCCGTCAGCTGCACGTGCGAACGCTCGGGTACCGGGCCGCGACGCATACCGGCCCCGGCGGCGCCCTCAGGACACCGCCGCGGCGGAGGCGAGCGCCGTGGCCACGTCCCGGCGGATCCACCCCAGCAGCGGCCCGGGATCGTCCTGGAAGTAGAAGTGGTCGCCGTCCAGGACCCGCAGGCCCAGGAAACGCCCGGTGTGCCGCTCCCAGCTGGCCAGCCGCTCCGGCGGCACGGACCTGTCCTCACGGCCCCCGAACACCGACACCGCCACCGGCAGCGCGGGCGTGGCGGGCCGCGGCCGCCAGGTCTCCACCAGGCGCAGGTCACCCCGGATCAGCGGCCCGTACAGGGCCCACAGACCGGGGTCGTCGAACACCTCGTCGGGGGTGCCGCCCAGCAGTTCCAGATGGGTCTGCAATTCGGCGTCGGGCAGGTGGTGATGCTGCCTGTCCTCACCCTGCGGCAGGGGCGCGCCGCGCGCGGACAGGCCCAGCCACACCGGCAGCCGGCTCCCCTTGGCGGCGAGCCGGACGGTCATCTCGTAGGCGACCAGCGCGCCCATGCTGTGCCCGAAGAACGCGTAAGGGCCCTTCAGATCGTCCTCCAGGCGGCGCAGGAAGAAGTCGGCGAGCCGGCCGGCGTCGTCCAGCTGCGGCAGATCCCCGAGCCGGCCCCGCCCGGGAGCGTCCAGGAGGCGCACGTCCCACCGCCCCGGCAGCAGAGCGGGCCAGTGGCGGTACGACACGTGGGAGCCGCCCGCGTGGTGGAACACGAACAGGCGCAGGTCCGGTGGGGTGCCGTCCATCGCTCTCCCTCTGTTTCGGGCCGCGTTTCCCCGCGGCCGTTCCCCGCGGCCGCCGGAAAGCCATGGCTGACGGCGGCCTGCGCTGTACGGGCCTTTTGACGCGCGGTATCTCACGGTGCGGGCCTTGCGCCGCGCGGAGTTCGTGCTGGACGGGGCGCGGGCCGGGCGCGGTGTTCCGCGACGGCCGCGCGGCGACGGACTCGGTTATCGGATGTACTTTCGGATCATAGTCGTTGACCGGAAAACCGTAAGCGGGCGCCGAAAGGACTCCGTCCGTGATGTGACCGTCCTCGAGTGCCTTTCAGTTCCGCGGCCCGCCGGACACCGCGTCATCTCCCGCCCACGCGCCCCGCCCCCGGAAAAAACAGCCCCGGTCCCCCCCTCCGCCCCCCGCTCCCCGCCCCCCCCCCCGGCGGTCCCGCGCCCCCCTTTGCGGCCCCGCCGCCCCCGTCCCCCGGGCGGGGCGGGCGGCCAGGGCACCGTGGCGGGAGAGGGGCCGGTCCGCGGGCCGGGCTGTGGGCAGCCCCGTGCAGGTCTCGAGCGGTCCTCCAGAGACCTTGGCCAGGCTCGACCCACGGAAGGTTTGCTTCAAGGCGGCCGCGGACGCGAAACGGGCCTGCCCGGCGGAAGGTGGCGGATCGATGGCACTGACGACGCTCGCCGTACAGGGGGACGAGACGGCCGCGCGGCCGCGGGTACCGGACCCCCTGACCTCCGAAGCGGCGGTGGCCGGCCGCGTCGCCGACCTGGAACGCCGCTTCGGCGACCCGTGGGACGCGGCCAACCCGCTGGGACACGCGGCCATCCTGGCCGCCGACGAGCGCGGGGCCCCGCACCGGGAGGCGGAGCAGCTCCTGGACGGCTTCGGCCTCAACGCCGAGTTCGTGCCCGCCGCCCTGGGCGGCCGGCTGGTCAGAGCCGACACCCTGGCCCGGGTCCTGCGGCCGGTGTTCCGCCGCGACCAGGCGCTGGGCACCGGATACGGCGCCTTCTCCGTGCTGGCCGGCGCCTCGGTGTGGGCGGCCGGCAGCCGCGCCCAGCAGCGCTGGGCGGCCGACCTGCTCCTGGGCGGCGGCCGACTGGCCGTCTCCTACCGCGAGATGGCACACGGCAACGCCTTCCTGCGCGACGAGTTCACCCTCACCCCCCGCGACGGCGGCCGCGTCCTGAGCGGCACCAAACGGGTCATCATCAACGCCGCCCGGGCCCGCGGCCTGGTCATCGTCTGCCGCAGCTCCCCCGACGGCGGCAGCCAGGCCCACTCCACCCTCCTGCTGGACCGGGCCGAACTGCCCGCCGGCCGGGTCCGGGACCTGGAGCGCTACCCGATGGTGGGCATGCGCGGCTGCCCGATGACGGGCCTGGAGTTCACCGACTGCCCGGTCGACGACAGCGCCCTGCTCGGCGAGGAAGGCCACGGCGTCGACCTGGCGCTGCGCTCCTTCGCCTTCACCCGCAGCATCCTGCCCTCGATGGTCCTGGGCGGCGGGGACACCGCACTGCGCACCGCGCTGCGCTTCGCCGACGCCCACGGGGTCGGCGGGCGGGCCGTGCAGCGCAACCCCCAGGCGCGGCGCACCCTGGCGGGCGCCTTCACCGACCTGCTGATCTGCGACAGCCTCGCCCTTGCCGCCACCCGGGCGGCCGGCCTCGGCCTGGGCGTCACCGGCGTCTACGCCGCGGCCACCAAGTACCTGCTGCCCATCCTGCTGCACGACGCCGTGCACGAGCTGTTCGTACTGCTCGGCTCCAGCATCTACATGCGCGACGGCGAGTTCGGCATCTTCCAGAAACACGTACGGGACCTGCCGGTGACCAGCCTCGGACACGCCGGGGCGGCCGCCGCGCTGTCCACGATCAGCCCCGAACTGTCCCTGCTGGCCCGCCGCTCCTGGCTGGCCGACGCCCCCCTGGGCGGCACGCTGTTCAGACTCCGCGACGAACTGCCCGCCCTGGACTTCCCGCGCCTGGGCACCCGGGCCGCCGCCGACCCGCTGTGCGCCGAACTCGTCGCCGCCGCCGACAGCCTGCCAACCGGCGCCGACAGCGACTTCACCGCCGTACTGCGGCCGATCGTGGGCCAGCTCACCGAGGAGCTGCGCAGGCTGCGCGAGGCCTGCGCGACCCTGGCGCCGCTGAGCCGCCACAGCCTGGCCAACCCGCACACCTACGCGCTGGCCGACCGCTACACCCTGGTCCTGGCCGCCGCCGCCTGCCTGGGCGTGTGGCGCCACCAGCAGGGCGGCCAGGACACCTTCCTGGCCGGCTCCGGCTGGCTGGTGACCGCCCTGCTGAGGATCTGCACCCGGCTGGGCATCGGCACACCCGCCCACGCGCCCGGCCCGGAGGCCGAGGTCTTCACCGAACTGTCGCGCCGCTTCGCGCAGTCCTCCAGCTTCGACCTGTACGACACCGCGCTGGCCGCCCGGTGACCTGCCGCCCGCGCCGCCCGGCAGCGGCCGCCCACCGCCCCAGGAACGACACCGACCGGAGGACAACATGAGTGAACTGCTGCTTGACCGGGTCGCCGACGACGTCGTCGCGGCACTCGAGACGGGGCTGCCCCCGGCCGGCGGGCACAGCCGGCTCTACGAGGACCTGGGCTTCGACTCCCTGATGCTCATCGAACTGGTGGACCGGCTGCAGGAGCGCCGCCCCGCCCTGGGCGACCTGCCGCTGCCCGACATGGTCGGCGCCATGGCGGACATCGCCTCCCTGACCGACTGGCTGCGCACCACGCACGAAGAACACCCCCGCCACCCGCACGCCCCGGCACTTTCCGGCAGCCCGGCACCCGCCGCCGGCGACGGGCACGGGACACACGCGCGCGGCGCGGAGGCCGAGGAGAACCCGGCGTGAGGACGGCCGGGGCCGCTCCGGCGACGCCGCCCGTGCCGTGCGCGATCGCCGAGCCCCTCCAGGTGACGCCCCAGGGCCCCTGGCACACCGTCCGGCGGGAACTGGCCGAACTGGGCAGCGTGGTGGTCTTCGCCCGCCTCGAGGACTGGCTGAGCGACTGGCAGCCCGGCACCGGCCTGGACTCCGCGCTGCCGGCGCTGCTGGGCCGCGACTGGGAACGCTTCCAGGCGATGACGAACCAGGACGTACGCGCCCGCTTCCTGGCCACCCGGCTGCTGCTGAAATACACCGCGGGCGCGGTCCTCGAAGCCCGCCCGGCCGACATCGACCTCGCCTACAAGCCCGGCGGCCGGCCCTACCTGCGCGGCTGCGACCAGGTCGACATCAGCCTCAGCCACACCGCCGACCTGCTGGTCGTCGGCATCACCCGGCGCGGCCTGATCGGCGTGGACGCGGAGCTGACCAGCCGGCAGCTGCGCGGATCGGCGGTGGAACGGCAGATCTG
Source organism: Streptomyces sp. NPDC052020 (assembly GCF_040680575.1). NCBI lineage: Bacteria > Bacillati > Actinomycetota > Actinomycetes > Kitasatosporales > Streptomycetaceae > Streptomyces > Streptomyces sp. NPDC052020. Next base: position 17,468 of record NZ_JBFAWY010000048.1, on the reverse strand, counting down.
CACACCGTACGAGACGCGGATGCTGGACGGGACGGGCGACCAGCGGCGCAACGCGGCACTGGTACGGCTGTGGACGCTGAAGGAGGCCTACAGCAAGGCGATCGGGCAGGGGCTGCGGTTCCGCTTCACCGAGTTCGGGTTCGCGCCCGGGGCACGGCGGGTGCAGGTGCTGCGCCCGGACGGCACACCGGGCACCGGCGACGAGTGGAGCTTTCGCACCTGGTCGGTGGCCGGGCAGTACACGGTGAGCGTGGCACTGGTCGACCTCGGGTTCGACAACGCGGCCGATGTCGCCGCCCAGACCATGCTGGACGAGGGCATGGTCGACGCGCTGCTCCGGCAGCCGCACAGGACACGGGCCAAGACGCGGGGCGAGGTGAGCGGCTCGCGGTGAGCGGCCCCGCGCGGCCGGGCGGCCCCGGGGCCGTGTCCCGGGGCCGCTGCGGCGCATGACCGGGCCGCCGCTCGCGCCACCGCCGCATCCGGCGCGTCCGCTGCCGCCCGCGTCCCGAGCGGCGCCGTTCACCGCCCCCTTCGCACCCCGCCCGGCCACCCGGCCGGCACCGGACGCGCCGGATGCGGCGGGTGCCGGGGCGCGGTGGGCGGGGGTGGCGGCCGGCGGGCCGGCCACCCGCGGGACCGGCGGCGGCCCGGGGCGCGGGGGAGCGGGGATGGCCGGGCGCACACAGGACCGGCCCCCGAGGGGGGGCCGGTCCTGTGTCAGGGGGCTGGACGGGCGGAGAGGGCAGGATTCGAACCTGCGTGGGCTTGCACCCGACTGAAGCGGACTCCGGTCCCCGATAAGCCACTCCGGGCACCTCTCCCTGCCGTCGGGGATCGGCCCGGTCTCCCGGTCGCCGTTCCCTTTCCGACACCCACCAGCATGCCCCCCGGCCCTGACGCGGCGCTGACGAGCGGCTGACCCCCCCGCGGCCGCTTCCGCGGGGGTGTCCGCGCCGGCGGCGAGAGCGTGGTGCGAGGCCGGTGTCAGGGCCCGGTCAGAGCTCTGTGGCAGCGTCGCTTGAACGACCCCCCACCCCCAAGAAGACCGGGAGACATCATGACGACGAACCAGGCCACGGGCCTCGTGGGCGCGTCCGCCGCGGGCACCGCCGCCGCGGCCCGGCCACTGCGTCTGTTCCTCGCCCTCGACGCCGTGGTGACCGGAGCGTGCGGCCTGATCTACCTGCTCGCCGCCTCGCCCGTGGGCCGGCTGTTCGACCTCGACAGCGGCTTGCTGCGGGGCATCGGCGCCTTCCTGACCGTCTACGGCATCGTGGTGGCGGCGCTGGCCGCCAAGCCGCTGCCGCCGGCCGCGGCCACCAAGGCGGTGATCGAGGTCAACGCGCTGTGGGCGGTGGCCAGCATCGCCGCGGTCGTCTTCGGCTGGGTCGACGCCAACACGGTGGGCACCGTGTGGATCCCCTTGCAGGCGCTCGTGGTCGCCGGCTTCGCCGCCCTCCAGCTCAGCGGGCTGCGCAAGGCCCACGGCTGAGACACGCCCCGGGGGGCGTCCCGCCCCCGCGCACCAGACCCGCCCGGGCCCGGCCAGAAGCGCGGCGGAAACCGGGCGGACCGGGCGGCCCGGGCGGCCCTTCCAGGCGGCCCGGACCGGGCCGGAGCCCCCTGCCGGACCCGCCACGCACGAGACGAACCACCCCCCCCGGACGCACACACGCCCGCCCGGCACACCCCCCACCGGGCAGACCCGCCAGGCACACCCCGCCCGCCACACCACGCCGGGCAAGCCCGCCGGCAACCCCGGCGGTCACACTCCGGCGTCACGCACCGCGTGCACGTGACAGCGCCGCGCCCGCACCACCCCGATCCGGGTGGTGCGGGCGCGGCGTGTTCGGCCCCCCGGCGGTCCGGAGGGCCCACCGGCCGCCTGCCGCCCGCCTGTCCTCGGTCCCGGCCGGGCGGGACCGGCCGCCCGCCCGGCCCGCACACCGCCCCCCTCCGGGGAGGGGGGCGGCCCGGCGGCTGCGGGCCTACGGGCCGGCGAACTCCAGCAGCTGCTGGTTCAGGCGGTCCGCGTGGGTGGCGAACAGGCCGTGCGCGGCGCCCTCGTACACCACGGTCCGGCTGCCGGGGATCAGGGCCGCGGTGCGCCGCGCGCACAGCTCCAGCGGGGCGCTCGGGTCGCGGTCTCCGTGGACGATCAGTGTCGGCACGTCGACGGCGCGTACGTCGTCGCGCAGATCGTGCGTGACCAGGGTGCGGGTGACTTCCACCGTGGCGCGCGGGGAGCTGTCGAGGGCCTGCTGGGCCATCCAGTCCATCAGCTGGGGGGAGAGCGGGAGCGTTTCGGGCGTGGCCTGGAGGCCGCCGAAGAACGGGGCGGTGATCTGGGCGATGTAGCGGGCCCGGTCCGCGGTCATCGCGGCGGTGGTCTGTTCCAGGACCAGGGGGTCGATGCCGTCGGGGTTGTCCGGCGCGCGCAGCAGGCAGGGCGTGGTGGCGCACACCAGGGCCAGGCGTGCCACGCGGTGCGAACCGTGCCGGGCCAGGTAGCGCACCGCCTCGCCGCCGCCCATCGCGTAGCCGACGAGCGTGATCTCGCGCAGTCCCAGGTGGTCGATGAGGCAGGCGAGGTCGTCGGCCAGGGTGTCGTAGCCGTAGCCGTCCCAGGGCCGGTCGGAGCGGCCGAAGCCGCGCCGGTCCGGCAGGATGCAGCGCAGGCCGTGCTCGGCCAGGTAGGGGGCCTGGAACTCCCACATGCGGGAGTTCATCGTCGCCGAGGCCAGCAGGACGACCGGCCGGCCCGTCCCCCAGTCCTCGTAATACAGCTGCGTGCCGTCCTTGACCGTGACGAAGGGCATGGTGACCTACCAGATGACGGGATCGGGAGGGAAGAAGAAGGAAGGGCGGGGGAGAGGCGCGGGGGAGGCGGGTCCCGGCACCGCACACCGGCACCGCACACCGGCACCGCACTGGCACCCGGGCCGGGTGCCGGGTGCCGGTGTGCGGCCGGGGGCGGTCCCTCAGTGCGCCGTCCGCGTCGCGAGGTTCCGCAGGTGGCGGGAGAAGTCCGCGGTCACCGCCAGGGCGTGGTTGTCGATGTAGAAGTGGCCGCCGGTGAAGCCGCGGTGGCCCAGGTAGCGCGGGCTGCGGCCGGCCCAGTGGGTCATCGCGTCCGGGGCCTGTTGCAGCGGGTCGCTGTCGCCGCCGTAGGAGGCCAGCGGGCAGGACACCGTCGCGCCGTCGTCCTCGTACTGGGCGGAGACCCTGAGGTCGGCGCGGAGCGCGGGCACGATCAGCGCGAGCATCTCGGGGTTGTCGTAGACCTCGGCGGGGAACGAGCCCAGCTTTTTGATCCACTCCAGCATCTCGTCGTCCGGCATCCGGCTCTGTTCCTCGGTCGGTTTGAAGAAGCCGACCGGTGACCAGCCGGACATGCCCAGCACCAGGGGCTGGCGTTCGCCTTCCTCCTTCAGCCGTACCGCCACCCGGAAGCCGAGCTGGGCGCCCAGGCAGTGCCCGAAGATCGCGAAGGGCCGGTCGTCGTCCAGCTCGTCCAGGACCGCCTCGTACAGGCTGTCCAGCAGCGGCTCGAAGTCCTCGAAGGTGGCTTCCTCGCGCCGGTTGTGCCGGCCCGGCAGGGTCACCGCCTGCGCCGAGACCTCCGGCGGCAGCAGCTGGGGCCAGTCGCGGTAGATGATGGCGCCGCTGCCCGCGTGCGGCAGCAGGAAGAGCCGGACCCGGGCGTCGGGGTCGGCCTCGACGGGGTGGAACCAGGAGCCGGCCGTGGACATGTCCTGGCCGTGGCCGCTCACCGGGACATCTCCTTGAGGCGGGGCAGCACCACGTCGGCGATCTGCTTCAGCTGCGGCTCGCCGTCGAGCGAGCCGATCCGGATGATCAGGTGCCGGGCACCGGCCCGGACGTAGGCGGCCAGGGCGTCGGCGCATTCCTCGGCGCTGCCCCAGGCGTAGGCCTGCACCGCCGCCATCTGCTCCAGGGTGCGCCCGTAGTAGTGCCCGATGTAGTGCTCCAGCTCGGCGCGGGCGGCGGCGGGGTTCTCGTCGACCGTGATCGTGGCGTACAGCGCCGGGGTGACGGCGCCGGCCGGGCGGCCGGCCGCGGTGGCCAGTTCACCGATGTGCCGCCAGGCCCGGGCGTAGTCGTCGGCGCTGGGCAGGAAGGGCATCCAGCCGTCGTAGTGCCGGGCCACCCGCTGAAGGACGCGGGGGGTGTCGCTGCCGGCGAGCCACAGCGGCGGGCCGCCCGCACGGTGCGGTCCCGGCAGCCGGTCCAGGCCGGTGGCCTGCCAGTACCGGCCGGTGAAGTCGCGCTCGGCGCCGGGTTCCTTGGCGCGCCAGGCCTGCCGCCACAGCGCGACGGTCTCGTCGAGGCGGGAGGCGCGGCCGGCGAAGGAGGCGCCGACGGCGGCGAACTCCTCCTCGGTCTCCGGCATGGGGAAGCCCGAGCCCAGGCCGAGGACGAGCCGTGAGCCGGTGACGTGGTCCAGGCTCGCCGCCTGGTGCGCGCCGGTGAGCGGGTGGCGCAGCGCGGGGGTCAGGGCGGCGGTGCCGAGGGTGACGCGGCTGGTGACCGCGCCCGCGGCGGACAGGACGACCAGCGGGTCCAGGCGCGGGCGGGCGGTCAGCGAGTCGCCCGCCCACAGCGAGTCGAAGCCGAGCTGCTCGGCCTGCCGGGCGAAGTCGAGCAGCGGCGCCGCGGCGAAGCTGCCGTTGATGGCCTGCTCTCGCGTCGGCAGCAGCACGCCGACGGACGGGGGGCCCGATGAGGTGCCCATAGGTCCAACTCCGTTCGAGGTTTTGTGTCTTCTTCGGTAGGGGGATGAGCGCGGGCACACCGTGCCGCGCGGCCGGCCGGGTGCGGGCCGGTGCGGGCCGGTGCGCGGCCAGGGCCGCCGGGCCCGCACCCGGCCGCCGGGCCGCCGGGCCGCCGGGGTATCGGGGTGTGGGGTGTGCGGGGCGGGTGTGGTTCAGGCGGATGCCGTCTGGTGCCCTTCGCTCAGCTGCCGGCGCACCGAGCGGCGCAGGATCTTGCCGGAGGGGTTGCGCGGCAGTGTCTCCAGCACGTGGTAGCGGATGGGGATCTTGTAGTCGGCGAGCCGTCCGCGCAGGAACAGCAGCAGTTCGCGCGGGCGGGCGCTGGCGCCGGGGCGCAGCACCACCGCGGCGTGCACCGCCTCGCCCCAGGGGCCGTCGGGGACGCCGACCACGGCCGCGTCCGCGACCGCCGGGTGCTCGCTGAGCTGTTTTTCCACCTCGGCGGGGTAGATGTTCTGCCCGGCCACGATGATCGTGTCGTTGATCCGGTCGCACAGGAACAGGTAGCCGTCCTCGTCCAGGTAGCCGGCGTCGCCCATGTGCAGCCAGCCGTCCACCAGGGTCTGGGCGGTGGCCTCGGGCCGCTTCCAGTAGCCGATCATGTGGGCCGGGGTGCGGATGCAGATCTGGCCGATCTCGCCCGGGCCCAGCTCGTTGCCGTCCCGGTCGATCACCTTGATCTCGTTGCCGGGGCAGGGTTTCCCGGCGGCTTGCAGCAGCGGGCTGCCCGGGGTGTGCGCGGACGGCGGCAGGCACACCGCGACGCTGCCCGCCTCGGTGCTGGCGTAGATCTGGGCGAGCCGGCAGCCGAACATCTCCAGACAGCGCAGCAGCAGCCCCTCGGAGATCGGCGCCGCCCCGTAGGCGATCTTGCGCAGGGAGGCGAAGGTGCGCGGGGTGACGCCGCGTTCGTCCAGCATCATCTGCAGCATCGTCGGCGCCACGAAGGTGATGGTGACGCCGTACCGGCTCATCAGGGCCACCGCCTCCGACGCCGTGTACATCGGCATCACCACATGGGTGGCGCCCACGCAGAAGCCGTGCAGGAACCAGCCGATGCCCGCGATGCCGAAGCCGGGCAGCGAGACCAGGCTGACGTCGTCCTCGCGCCAGTCGATCCACTCGTCCGGGTCCGCGCCGCCGGCGCGGACCGCCTCGGGCAGCGTGAAGAACGTGCGGTGGGCGATGACGACGCCTTTGGGCAGGCCGGTGGTGCCGCTGGTGTAGATCTGCAGGACCGCGTCGTCGGGGCCCGTGCCCGGGTCGGTGTCGGTGTGCGGGGCCTGCGCGTACCACCGGCGCAGGCCCGCCCCGCGGTCCCGCGTGCCGTCCGGGCCGGTGCCGTCCAGGCGTACCACGGTGTGCAGCGACGGCAGCGCGCCGCCCGCCATGGCCTGCCGTGCGGTGGGCTCGAACTCCTCGTCGACGAAGAGGAGCGCGGCTTCGGAGTCGCGCAGGATGTGCTCGACCTCCACCGCGGTCAGCCGCCAGTTGACGGGCACGATCACCGCGCCGGCCTTGGCGCACGCCAGGATGGTGAGGTAGTAGTGCTCCGACTCGCGGCCCAGGTAGGCCACCCGGGTGCCGCGGCCGACGCCCGCGGCGAGCAGGGCGTGTGCCGCCTGGTTGCTGTCGTGGTGCAGCCGCGCATAGCTGGTGCGGCGGTCCTCGCAGATCAGCGCCGTGTGGCCGGGACGCTGCGCGGCGTTGCGGGCGCAGGCCGCCATCAGAGTCCGGCCGGTGCCGTGGCGGGGGGCAGGGCCCGCGGAGCGGGCGGGGCGGTGGGTGTCGTGGTTCATCTCGTGGCTCACGCTGCCTTCTGCGCGGCGGTGGGGATCAGGTGTCATCCGGCGTCCTGGGACAGCCGGCTGTCGACGAATGCGGTGATCTTGCTGATCGAGGGGTGGTCGAAGGTGAGCGAGGCCGGCAGGTTCAGGCCGAAGTCCGACTCCAGGGCGGACTTCACCTCCATCCCCATCACCGAGTCCAGGCCCAGGCCGACGAAGTCGGCGGCGGGCTCGACCTCGTCGGCCGACGCGAACTGGAGCACGGCGGCGACCCGTTCGCCGACCGTCCGGCCGATCAGCTTCAGCCGCTCGGGCCGGGGCCTGGCCAGCAGATCGGCCAGGTCCGCCCCCGTGCCGGCCGCGGCGCTGTCCTGCCGGCCGGCGACCCGCTCGAACAGGGCGTTGGCCAGCGGCAGCCGGCTGACGAACTGCGGCCAGTCGAAGACGTTCACCACCCGCTGCGCCGCGGGCCGCTCCCACAGCCGGTGCAGGGCGCGCAGGCCCCACGCGGGGGAGAACAGGCGGACGCCGCTGCGTTCGATCTCCCTGATGTAGGAGGCGTCCAGGCGGGCCGAGACCCCGACCCGCGCCCACGAGCCCCAGTTGACGGACAGGGCGGGAAGCTGCAGGCCGCGCCGGAAGTGCGCCAGGCCGTCCAGGAAGGAGAAGGCCGCCGCGTAGTGCGCCTGGCCCACTCCGCCCCTGGCGCCGGCGACCGGGGCGATGGAGGAGTACACCGTGAAGAAGTCCAGCTCGGGGAAGGAGGCGGCGGCCTCGTGCAGCAGCCAGCCGCCGTACACCTTGGGCGCCATCTGCTCCTCGATGGCCGGCCAGTCCAGGGCGGAGATCAGCTCGCTGCCGATGGCGCCGGCCGCGTGCACGATGCCGCCCACCGGATGGGGCAGGGCGTGCAGCTCGGCGACGAGCCGCTCCACCTCCGCCGGGCTGCCCATGTCGGCCCGCAGCACCGACACCTGGGCCCGCCCGGCCAGTTCGGCCAGGATGCCGGCGGCCTCCCCGGCGGGGCGTCCGCTGCGGCTGACCAGGGCCAGCCGCCGCGCCCCCAGCTCCACCAGCTTGGCGGCGGTGACCAGGCCCAGGCCGCCCAGGCCGCCGGTGATCACATAGGTGCGGTCGGCCCGGACCCGGAAGGAGCCCTCGGCCGCCGCGCCGGGTGCCGGCGCGCCGCCGTCGTCTCCGGCCCGGCCGGAGCCGACCGCGACGACCACCGGGCCGGGCTGGTCGGGCAGTACCCGCAGCGCCTCGTCGACCTCGTCGATCCCGTACACCCCGGCCTCGCGTGCCTGCCGCCCGTCCGCGCCGGCGGCGGCCGCGGCCGCCGCGGCGGGCCGTGTACCGGCGTCCAGCGGGGTCAGCGCGGACGACGGCACGGTCACCGAGGAGCCCAGCACCAGGCCCGGGTGGCGGACACCGACGCGGGTGCCGACGGCGACGGACGCCCGCGCTCCGGCCGCCACGACGACGCCCGCGCAGCCGGTCACGGTCACCGCCGCCGGGGCCGCGGGCTCCTCGCCCGGGACGGGGCCGTCGCCGGGGCCGGGGAGGTCCTGTCCGGTCAGGGCCGCGGCCTCCACCCGCACCCGCACCTCCTCGCCCTGGGGGGCCCGCTCCCCGGCGGCCACCACCTGGGGCGCGGCACCGGCGGCGGCGTGCACCTCGAAGCCGCCGGGCCAGGCCGGGGTGCCGTCTGCGGGCAGCAGCCTGCGCACATGGCGCCGGCCCGCCCGGTAGGCGATCTGGTACTCGCCGGGTTCGGGCGCGTGCCACTCGGCCAGCAGCGCCGCGGCGGCGCCGTCCCCGTCACCGTCGACGTCGACGCAGGTCGCCTTCAGCCGGGGATGCTCGTTGAGCAGGACGTGCCCGAACCCCCACAGGGCGCCGGCCGCGATCTGCTCCTGGCCGTCGGCCCGGTCGCCGGGCAGCCACTGGGCGCGTTCGGTGACCAGCCACACCCGCGGGGTGCGCCGCGGATCGGCCAGGCCCGGCGCGGCCAGCGCCCGCAGCAGCGCGCGGAAGTTGTGCTCCAGTTCGCCACGCAGCCGGGCGTAGGACATCGGCCCGGGCGCGGGCTGCCAGAACCAGGCGACGTCGGTGACGGAGGCATCGGCCAGCGCCTCGTGCAGCGCCTGGCCGTCCGGTGCCAGGGAAAGACGCACCTGCCCCGTGCCGTCGGCGTCGAACAGCTCCGGGCGGCCCGTCAGCGCGCGCAGCGCGGCCGGCGCGGCCGCACCGGCGCCGCCGTCGGTGCCGGCCAGCAGCACATGGCGCCGCCCGGCGGGCGGTCCGGGGGGCAGGGCGCGGCGCAGCCAGTCGATCCGGTGGACGAAGTGCGGCCCGCCCTCCGGCCCTGCGGGCGGGGACAGCACCGCGCCGAGCACCTCGGCGACCGGCTCGCCGTCCTCCTCCAGCAGCAGGTCGCACACCCGGTCCGGTCCCTGGGGGCGGACGCGGGCCACCAGGCGCAGCCGCTGCCCGCGCGGCTTCTTGAACAGCCGCAGGCGGCGCGCCGAGCGCAGCACCCGCACCGGGCCGTCGTCCTCCAGGGCGACGGCGCCGATCAGCGCGCTCTCCAGCAGCGCGGCCGGAAGCTGCTCCACCACGGCCGCCTCCCCGCCGGCCAGCTCGCCGGTCACCACCGCGCCGGCGTGGCGCACCACGCTCGCCAGACGCGGCGGCCTGTCACCGAAACCGCGGCCGACGGCGGCCAGGTCGGCGGCGACATCCTCGCCGTCCGCCCGCGCCACCGGAGCGGGCGGCCCGTCCGCCCAGGCGCGCGGCCCGCCGTCACCGCCTTCCTCCGCGGGCGCGATCCGGGCGCGTACGAACGTCCGCACCCCGCCGTCGTCCTCACCGCCGCCCACGGTGCCCGTCACCTCGACGTCCGCGGCGCCCCGGCCCGTCCGGCACAGCCGCGTGGTCAGCCGCACCGCCTGCTCGCCGGTGAACACCAGCGGCTCGGGCAGCTGAAGGTCCTCCACGGCGCCGCGGGTGTGCCCGAACACCGCGTCCTGCGCGGCCAGCAGCACATCGGCCCAGGCGGCGGGCGGCAGGCAGGGCTGCCCGCCGATGCGGTGCCCGGCCGACTCGCCCAGCTCCGCCGGGGTGAACTCGGCGGTGAACTCCCACACCTCCCGCGGCACGTCACCGCTGGTGGTGCGCTGCCCCAGCAGCACGTGGCGGGCGGGCCCGCCCGCGCCGCCCGCACGCGTCCTGGAGACCGGCAGCCAGTACGGCTTGCGCTGGAAGGCGTAGGTGGGCAGCTGCTGCCTGGCCGGGCGGGCACCGGCGTGGTAGGCGGCCCAGTCCACGGTGAGCCCGGCGCTGTAGAAGTCGGCCAGCGCGCGCAGCGTCGCCCGGCCGCCGGTGTCCTGCCGGCGCAGGCTGGCCAGCCACAGATGGTCCTCGGCGCTCACGCAGCTCTTGCCCAGGGCGCACAGCATCGCCGAGGGCCCCATCTCCACGAACGCGTGCCGCCCGCGCTTGGCCACCGTGCGCATACCGGCCAGGAACCGCACCGGTTCGCCGATGTGCCGCACCCAGTACTCCGCGCTGGCGATCTCCCGCATCCGCGCCACCTTGCCGGTGACGTTGGACACCAGCGAGATCGTCGGCTCGCGGAAGGTGATCCCTTCCAGGGCGGTGCGGAACTCGTCGAACACCTCGGCCATCAGCGGCGAGTGGAAGGCGTGCGACACCGACAGCGGCGTGACGCGGATGCCCTCGCCGGCCAGGCGGGCGCCGGCCTCGGCCAGCGGCCCGCTCGCACCGGAGATCACACAGCTGCCGGGCCCGTTGACGGCCGCCACGGCCAGCTCCGGATGCCCGGCCAGCAGCGGCTCCACCTGTTCGGCGGCGGCCGCGACCGAGGCCATGCCGCCCTCGGCGCGCACGGACTGCATCAGCCGGGCGCGGGCGGCCACCAGCCGCACCGCGTCGGGCAGCGAGAACAGCCCGGCCACCGTGGCGGCCACCACCTCGCCGATGCTGTGCCCGATCAGCACGTTGGGCTTGACGCCCCACGCCATCCACTGCCGGGCCAGGGCGTACTCCAGGGTGAACAGCGCCGACTGGGTGAACAGCGTCTGGTCGATCACCTCCGGGTCCCCGGCGGTGCCCAGCAGCAGCTCCCGCACCGAACGCCCCAGATGCGGGGCGAACAGCCGGTCGCACTCGTCGACGATCTCGCGGAACAGAGCGAACTGCCGGTAGGGGGCCGCGCCCATGCCCGCGTACTGCGCGCCCTGCCCGGTGAACATGAAGGCGACCTTGCGGATCCCGGAGGGCTCGGCGCCCGCGCCCGGCTGCCGGGCCGCCTCCAGCACCTCGATCAGCTCCTCGCGGCCGGTGACCGGGGCGGCGATCCGGTACGGGAAGTGGGCCCGGCCCACATTGGCCGTGTAGGACAGGGCGGCCACGTCCGCGGCGGGATGTCCGGCGACGAACGCGAGGTAGCGCTCGGCCTGTTCCCGCAGCGCGGCGGCGCTCTTGGCGGACAGGGTGAACACCGGGGCCGCGCCGGCCCCCCGCCCCCCGCCCCCGCTCCCGTCTTCGCTCCCGCTGTCGGCGGGGGCCTGCTCCAGGACGACCGCGCTGATGGTGCCCGCGAAGCCGAAACTGTTGACCGCGGCCCGGCGCACCGGCGCCCGCCACGGCTCGCACGCGGTGGGGATCCGCACCGGATACACCTCCCAGGGGATGCGCGGGGAGGGCGTGGAGAAGTTCAGGTGCGGGAAGATCGTCGCCGACCGGATCTGCAGCAGCGCCTTGATGACGCCGACCAGCCCGGACGCCGGCTCCATGTGGCCCAGGTTCGTCTTCACCGACCCCACGATCAGCGGGTCGTCCTGGGTGTGCGTGTCGGCGAACACGTTGCTGATGGCGCCGATCTCGATCGGGTCGCCCAGCGGGGTGCCGGTGCCGTGCGCCTCCACGTACTGGATGTCGCCCGAGCCCAGACCGGCGTCGGCCAGCGCCAGCCGCAGCACCCGCTCCTGGGCCGGCCCGTTGGGCACGGTCAGCCCCGCGCTGTCACCGTCCTGGCCCACCGCGGTGCCGCGGATCACGGCCAGCACCTCGTCGCCGTCCCGCCGGGCGTCGGCGAGCCGCTTGAGCACCACCACGGCGCAGCCCTCGGCGCGCGCGTAGCCGTCCGCCGACTCGTCGAAGGTCTTGCACTGCCCGTCGGCCGCCAGCATCCGGGCGTTGGAGAACATCACCGGGATCCGCGGATGGTGCAGGGCGTTGACCCCGCCGCCCAGGGCGATGTCGCACTCCCCGCGCCGCAGCGCCGTCACCGCCATGTGCAGCGCGGCCAGGGAGGAGGAGCAGGCGGTGTCGACGCTGATGCTCGGGCCGCGCCAGCCCAGGAAGTACGACAGCCGCCCCGCCAGCGGGAACAGGGTGATCCCGGACGCCAGATGGCCGTCGAGCTCCTCATAGGGCAGCGCGTCCAGCTCCAGGGCGTAGTCGACGGAGCTGGCGCCGATGTAGACACCGCCGTTGCCGCGCCGCAGCCCGGTGGGGTCGATGTTGGCGTGCTCCAGGGCCTGCCACGCGGTTTCCAGGAGCAGGCGCTGCTGCGGGTCGATGTACTGCGCTTCCTTGGGCGAGATGTTGAAAAAGCCCGCGTCGAACAGGTCGATCCGGTCCAGGTAACCGCCGGCCGTGGCCCGGATCTTGCCCTTGTCGTCCTCGCCGCGGGCGGTGAACGCCTCGACGTCCCAGCGGTCCTCGGGCAGCGGCCCGATACCGGAGCGGCCGGCCCGCAGGAACTCCTCGAACTCCTCCAGGCAGGTGCTGCCGCCGGGGAAACGCAGGCCCACCCCCACGATCGCGACCGGCTCGCTGTGCTGCCCGGCCGGGGCCGGGGTGGTGACGTGACTGCTCTCGCGCGACATGTCCGCGGCTCCTTCTGTCCGGTGATCGGTTACTGGGCGGTCAGGTCCGCGGCGGGGGCACCGGCGAGCAGATCGGTCAGATACCAGACCAGTTGCTCGACGGTCGGCTCGTTGAACAGCACGTTGGTGTTGATGGACAGATCCAGCAGCTCCTCCAGCTGCTGCTTGAGCCGGGTCAGCCGCAGCGAGGTCAGCCCCAGGTCGAAATAGCTGACCTGCAACGGCAGTTCCTCGTCGGCCTCCATCAGCAGAGCGTCCTTGAACAGCTCCTCGACGAGGGCCTCCATCTCTTCCCTGATCTCGTGCGCGGGCAGCTCACGCAGCCGTTCCATGGTGGTGTTCGTGTCAGGCATGTCCATAACCGATCCGGAGTACGGGGCCGGCGGTGGCGCACCGGCGTACGGGCGACCACCCAAGCACCGGCGGCTGACACGCCGCTGACCCGCCACTGGCCCGCCCCGGAAAACGCCGGACGGCCGGACCGGCGTGGTGCGCCGGTCCGGCCGTTTCCCAACTCCCCGCGGCCCGCGGGAAGAAGCCGCCCTACCTCCCCAGCCGCTCGCCGCGCGCGCGCATGAACCGCACGATCACACTGGAGGCCAGGCAGAACGCCACCAGCGGAATCAGCCCCACGCCGAAGGCGTGCGGATAGTCCTCCGGCGCCGCCTCGCCCAGCGCCGGGAAGAACACCGTCCCCACCACCGCCACACCGATGGCGACCGCACCCTCCTGCACGGTGTTGGCCGCACCGGAGGCCGCGGCGGCGTGCTCGCCGTCGACGCCCGCCAGCACCGCACCGGTCAGCGGACCGGTGGTCATGCCCATCCCGACCCCGGCGACGATCAGCGGCGCCAGCAGCCACAGGATGCTCCCGTCGGTGCCCAGCCACCGTGCCGTCAGCCCCACCAGCACATAACCGGCCGCCAGCATCAGCGGTCCCGCCCCGTACAGGCGGTGGCCCAGCCGCTCGGCCAGCCGGGCCGACAGCAGCGACGAACCGAAGTACCCGCCGCCCAGGGTCAGGAACACCAGCCCCGCCTCGGCCGGCGACAGACCCCGGCCCTGCTGCAGATACAGCGCCAGCAGGAAGAAGAACGACCCCATCGCCAGGAAGTACGTCAGCATGGCGGCCAGCCCCACCGAGAACCTGCGGCTGCGGAACAGCTCCAGATCGATCAGCGGGCTGAGCCCCTTGCGGGTACGGCGCCGCTGATGGGCGACGAAACCGGCACCCAGCGGCACCGCGGCCGCCAGCAGCAGCCAGCTCCACAGCGGCCAGTCCCGCTCCTGGCCCTCGATCAGCGCCAGCACGACGGCCGCCAGGGCCACCGTCGCCAGCACCACACCGGCCAGGTCCAGCCGCCCGCCCCGCGCGCCGCGGGACTCGGGGATCAGACGCGGCGTCAGCACCAGCGCCACCACACCGACCGGCAGATTGATCAGGAAGATGGTCCGCCAGTCCAGCCCGGCCACGTCCACCGAGATCAGGGCACCGCCGATGACCTGCCCGAACACACCGGCCAGACCGACCACCAGACCGTAGACGACGAAGGCACGGGCCCGCGCCGCCCCGGTGTAGACGACCCCGAGGATGCCCAGCACCTGAGGAACCATCAGCGCCGCGGCCGCGCCCTGCAACACCCGGTACACGATCAGCGCGTCGGCGTCCTGCGCCACGGCGCACAGCCCGGACGCCAGGGTGAACCCCAGCATCCCCAGCGAGAACATACGCCGCCTGCCGTACAGGTCGCCCAGCCGCCCACCGGTGATCATGCCCGCGGTGAACGCCACCCCGTAGCCGACGACGACCAGCTGCGACTGGGCGTGGCTGGCACCCAGATCGGCCTGGATGGCGGGTACGGCGACGTTGGTGATGAAGTAGTCGAGAACGGTGATGAAGGTGCCCACCATCACGATGGCCAGCGCCCCCCAGCCAGGACCGCGCGCACCGTTCGGTAAAGATGTCACCTCTTCCTCGAGCCTGGTGCTGGACTCGGCGTCCGTCGTCATCGTGGTGCTCCTTGTGGGGGATGGTCGGCTGCTGTGCTGTGTCGTCGCGCACGGACGGAAACGGGCAGACCCCCTTCGCACGCGGGGGTCCGCCCGGTCATACCCGTGCCGCCGGCTGTCCTCAGGCGCCGGCGGGCACCTTGTCCAGGAAGCCGTAGACGCCCTTGATCTTCCCGGCGCCGTCGGTCACCACGACATCGAAACCGATGACGACGTTCTCGCCGCCGCCGGCGGGCACCAGCTCCCACTGGAAGCGGGCGATGTGGTGGTTGGCGTCGACCTCACCGAGAACCTTGAACTCGAAGCCCTTGAACTGCTCACGGGCACCCGCGATCACGGCCCCGATACCGTCGTGCCCCTGCACGTCGGCCAGCGGGTCGGTGTACGTGGCGTCCGCGGTGAACAGGTCGGAGATCGCGGCGGCACGCTTGCCCTCGTCCGACTCGTTCCACACGGCGATGTAACGGCCGGCCACTTCGGTCAGGTCACTCACGCGTACTCCTCCATCACTCGCGATTACGTACCGTCGCCGTCCGGTCGCGTGAAGCTGCGGGCGGCAACACCAACCACTGTGACAGAGCCGCATCGAGGAGCACTCGAGAGCGACTTGAGCCCCGCCGGGCACCCCCTCCCACCGCCCGGGGCCCGCCCGCGGACCCCGGGGCGGCCGCACCCCCGCGACAGCCCGTCCCCCTGCGCTCCCATGGCGTATTTCGAGCGGCGCTCAAGGCGCCGGTGCCAGGTTCAACCCCGGACAACACACTCCGTACCGCCCCGCCGGATCCGACACCCCCGGGGGCGACAGGCAGGGAGGAGCAGTCAGTGAAGTTCAAGGTTCTCGGCTCTGTCGGAGTCGAGGTGGACGGGCGCTTCCACAGCATCCGGGGCGGCCACCAGCGCGTGCTGCTCGCCGTGCTGCTCGTCAACGGCGGCAAACTCGTCCCGGCCGAGGAGCTCTACACCGAACTGTGGGGCGACCAGCCGCCGGTGACCGTCGAGAACGCCCTCCAGGCCCACGTCTCCCGGCTGCGCCGCACCCTGCACGAGTGGGGGGACGGCGCCTGCGCGCTGATCAGCCGCTCCACCGGCTACAGCCTGGAATTCGCCGCCGGGGACCTCGACATGAACGTCTTCCGGCACGGTGTCGCCCAGGCCCGCGCGGCCATGGCCCTGGACCCGGCCCGGGCGGCCGGACTGCTGTTCGACGCCATGGGCCTGTGGCGCGGTGCCCCGCTGCAAGACGTCGCCGGCGGACTGATCTGCCAGTCGGTGGCCGTGCAGCTGGCCGAGGAACACCTGGCCGCCACGGAGGACAAGCTCTGGCTCGACCTGGAACGCGAGGTGCCCTCCGCCATAGGGGAGCTGAAGCGGATGAGCATCGTGCATCCCTGGCGGGAACGGGTCACCGAGATGCTCATGCTGGCGCTGTACCGCTGCGGACGGCAGGCCGAGGCGATCGAGACCTATCACGCGGCCCGCGGCCGGATGGTCGCCGAGCTGGGCACCGAGCCGTCCCCGCAGCTCAGGGAGCGTTTCTTGGAGATACTCAACCAGTCACCGGCATGCGCCGGCACCGCCCCGGGCCGCAACACCCGGCCCGCGCTCGCCCCGGAGCTGGTGTGAGCCGCGCGGGCCCCGCCCGCCCGGCCCGCCCGGGCGGCTGACGCTCAGTCGGTGGTGCCGTCCGGCCTGATCCGCGAGAACCCCGCATACGGCCGAAGAGCCGCCGGCACCTCGACCGACCCGTCCGGCCGCTGGCCCTGCTCCAGCAGCGCGGCCAGGGTCCGCCCGATCGGCAGCGCCGAGCCGTTCAGCGTCGCGGCCGCCTCCTTGCCCCCGCCCGGCGTGCGCACCCGGATGCCCGCCCGGCGGGCCTGGAAGGTCCCGCAGTCCGAGACGGAGGAGATCTCCCGGAACGCGCCGCTGCCCGGCAGCCACACCTCGATGTCGTACGTCATCCTGGCCGAGAAACCCAGGTCGCCGGCCGGGAGCAGCACCACCCGGTACGACAGCTCCAGACGGCGCAGGCACTCCTCGGCGTGCCCGACCATCAGCTCCAGCTGCTTGGGCGCGTCCCTGGCCGCGCAGACGCGCACCAGCTCCACCTTCTCGAACTGGTGCAGGCGCAGGATGCCCCGGGTGTCCCGGCCGTAACTGCCCGCCTCCGCACGGAAACAGGGGGTGCGGGAGGTGAAGGCGAGCGGCAGGTCGGCGGCCGCCAGCACCTCGCCGGCGACGAGATTGGTCAGCGGCACCTCCGCGGTCGGCACCAGGAACAGCTCCCGCTCCCCGACCCGGGTGGCGAACAAGTCCTCCTCGAACTTGGGCAGCTGACCGGTGCCCGTCATCGTCGCCCGGTTCACCAGGAACGGCACCGCGTGCTCGAGATAGCCGTGCTCCCGGGTGTGCAGATCGAGGAAGAAGTCGCCCAGCGCCCGCTCCAGCCGGGCCCCGGGCCCGCGGGCCACGGTGAACCGGGCCCCGGAGAGCCGGGCGGCGCGGGAGCTGTCGAGGATGTTCAGCGCCTCGCCCAGGTCGGCGTGGTGGCGGGCCCCCGCACCCCCGGACACCGGCGGCCCGCCCCGCCGGATCTCGACCGCCTCCCGGTCGCTGTGCCCGTCCGGCACCTCATCGAGGGGCAGGTTGGGGATCGTCAGCAGCAGCTCGGTCAGCTCCGCCTCGGCCCGCTGCGCGGCGGCCTCCGCCTGCTGCACCCGCTCCCGCAGCAGCCGCGCCCGCCGGCGCGCCTCGTCGTCCGGGCGGGCTCCGCCGTGCCCGCGCGCGGCCGTCTTCAGCTCGGCCCGCAGAGCGGACACCCTCTCCGCGGCGGCGCCGCGGCGCCGGTGCGCGGTCTCCAGCGCGTCCGCGTCGAGCGCGTAGCGGCGCCGGGCCAGGCGCCGCACCGCCTCGGGCCCCAGGTCCACAAGCTCACGTACGTCGTGCATGGGAACTCT
>NZ_JBFAWY010000047.1:0-47824 GCF_040680575.1 Streptomyces sp. NPDC052020 | reverse complement strand
CGAACATGTAGGCGGGAAACGGAGTCGTCCCCAGGAAGAGCGGGGCCACGGTGACCACGGTGCGGGGCCGCACCCCGGCTCCGGTCAGCCGATCGCGTCCGGACCCCTGCGCAGCTCCGGGAGGTCGGTCAGACAAGGGGCGACCTTCGGCGAAGCCAGCACCACGCAGCCACGGCGGTACCCGGTCTCCCGCTCCGCGCGGCAGCTGGGCCACAGGATCTGGAACGGGCCGACGGCCTCGGCCCCCAGATACTCCAGCGACAGTTCCACGGTTCCGTACACATCGAATCCGTAGCCCTCGTCGTCGGGCACCTTGAAATCGTCGATGACAATGACCGACGACGGCCAGGTGCGGGTGATGAATTCCACCTCCTCGCGTAGTGGGAGATCCTCGTTCCAATGTGCGTCGAGATAGAAAACGATGCACTCGGAGACCGGAAGGTGGTCCCCTTGGTGCAGTAGGCTCAGTGCTTCCCGGGAATCCCGGTTGATCACCTTCACCTCGGGCACGTGGCGGAAGCGCCGGCCTACGTAACGCGCGAAATTCCGGTTCTTCTCGGCGGTGTACACAGGCTTTCCCGAGGTGTGCCAGAAAAAGCGTGTCGACGCACCCCGGTAGGAGCCGGACTCGAAGATCGCGTACGGCTCCACGGCGGCCAGCAGCGAGCGGAAAAGCTGCTGGCGGGCGTGTTGCCCGTTGAACGGCTCCAACCACGGGCCATCCAGCCAGGGCGCGGTGACCCCGATCAGTTCGGCCACCGACGGATGCCAGGACCGGGAGACGGAATCGTACTGTGCGGCGATCACTGATTTCAGGTGCGTCGCGGCGCTCTGCAGAAACATGGAAATTCCGCCTCTCGGTCCGGGATGCGTTTTCGGTGTTCCGTCAAGCATTGATAGGACACACCTCGGGACCGGTCAAGGGCGCCCGGAGGTGGTTACCGAAAATCGGGGGTTGCGCCGGCCGTGGGAACTGTGTTGTTCTTCAAATGAGGCCGGACAGCGGCACACCGCTGTTTTCCGGGCCGATTCCGATAGGGGGTCGTGTGTTATCCGTTCCTGCTGTCGAGATCGAGGTCGACGACACCGAGCGCCGGGAGGTGCTGGCCGGCATCGACCGCCTGCTGCGCGCCGGAAGATTCTCCCAGGGGGAGAACGTCGAATGCTTCGAGGCGGAGTTCGCCGCCTTCACCCGCGCCCGGCACGCCGTGGCGGTCTCCAGCGGAACCGCCGCCCTGGAGCTGGTCTTCCAGGCTCTGGACGTGCGCGGACGCGAGGTGGTGGTGCCCGCGAACACCAACTTCGCGACGTACGTCGCCGCCGAGCGCGCCGGCGCCACGGTGCGGCTGGCCGACGTCGACCCCCGGACCATGTCCCCGACCCTGGACCAGCTGCGCGCGGCCTGCACACCGAGGACGGCGGCGGTGACCCTGGTGCACATGGGCGGGCTGATCGGCCCCGAGACCGAACGCGTCGCCGCCTGGTGCCGGTCCTCCGGCATCGCGCTGGTCGAGGACTGCGCACACGCCCACGGAAGCGAACGCGAGGGACGGCACGCCGGCACCTTCGGCACCGCGGCGGCGTTCTCCTTCTTCGCCACCAAGGTGATGACCAGCGGTGAGGGGGGCATGGTCGTCACCGACGACCACGGCGTCGCCGAGGAGGTCCGGCTGCTGCGCAACCTCGGCAAGCCCGAGCCATGGGTGAGCCGCCACACCAGGCTCGGCTGGAACGCACGGCTGCCGGAGATCGCCGCGGTCCTGGGCAGGGCCCAGCTCGCCCGGCTGCCCGCCGCGGTCGCCGCCCGGCGGCAGGTCGCCGCCGGATACGCCGAGGCCCTGAAAGAGGCGGCAGCGGGCGAGTTCCTGCTGCCCGACCACCCCTACAGCGGATACAAGGCCGTCGTCCTGCTCCCGCCGGGCACCGACCGCGGCCTGCTCAAAGGAGCGTTGCGGGAACGCGGCGTGCAGCCGCAGGGCGAGGTCTACGAGATACCGCTGCACCACCAGCCCGTCCTGCGGGACCGGTACGCCGGCGCGGAGTTCCCCGGCGCCGAACGCAGTTGCGCCACCCAGCTCTGCCTGCCGATCTACCCGAGCCTCGACGACAAGCGCCTCGCCTACGCCGCCCAGGTGCTCGCCGAGGCGCTGACGGAGGTGCGTCCCCGTGGCGAGTGACGTCACCGACGAGCTGCCCGCCCGCCCGCGCACGGTGCTGTCCACGCCCTGGCTCACGGTCCGCGAGGCCAGCCCGGCCTCGGGCAGGGGCGCCGGCCGCAACTGGTACTACGTCGACCATCCCGGCTGTGCCCTGGTGCTGCCGGTGACCGACTCCGGCACCGTCCTGCTGATCCGGTCCTGGCGGATCGCGGTGGGCGACTGGTGCGTCGAGGCCCCCGCCGGCCGCTGCGAGGCGGACGAGAGCCCGGCCGAGACCGCGCGGCGCGAACTCGCCGAGGAGACCGGGGCACACGGCGGCACGCTGCATCCCCTGGGCACCACCTGGCCGTCCAGCGGTTCCTCCAACGAACGCGTGCACCTGTTCCTGGCCACCGGTGTCCGCCCCGGAACGGCACGCCCCGACCCGGACGAGATCCTCCGGCCCTGCCCGGTACCGGTCCGCCGGGCACTGGCCCTGGCCGCGGACGGCACCATCCAGGACGCGCCGACCGCCCTCGCTCTGCTCCTGGCGGAACGCCGGGGGCTGCTGCCCGCCGGAGACGACCGGTGAGCGGGCGCCAGGCGTTCCGGGACGCGTACCAGGAGCCGGCCGGCCCGCCGGACCGCGAGGGCACCGGCCGGGACCCCGGCGTCCGAGGGTTGCAGACCGTGGTGCTGGCGGGCGGGCGGGCCACCCGGCTCGGAGCTCTGGCCGAGCACCTCCCGAAGATCATGCAGCCGGTGGCCGGACGCCCCTTCCTCGACACCCTGCTGGAACCGCTGCTCGCTTCCGGCCTGCGCCGCTTCCACTTCTGCCTGGGGCATCTGGCCGGGCCCGTCCTGCGGCACCTGCGCGCGATGGCGGCGCCGGCGGAGATCACCACCCAGGTGGAGACCGTCCCCCGGGGCACCGCCGGAGCCCTGCGCGACGGCGCGCACCACCTGGACGAGGTCTTCCTGCTCGTCCTGGGTGACACGCACCTGCCGATCGGCTACGCCGACGCCGCCACCTGGCTGGCCCCCGGCGACGAGGCCGTGATGGTGGTCACCGACGCCCCGACCGGTGTGCCGCCCAACACCGTCGTCCGCGACGGCCGGGTGACGGGTTACCACAAAGCCGACGGCGTCCGGGCGGGCGAGGCACGGTGGACCGACACCGGGGTGTGCCTCCTGCGCCGCTCCGCGCTGGACCACCTGGCGGACCGGCCCGACCCCGTCGACCTCGGGGAGCTGTTCCGCCTCCTCATCCGGCGCCGGACCCTGGCCGCCCACCCCATCGGCGAACCGTTCACCGACATCGGCACCCCAGAGCGTTACGCGGAGTTTCGCGCACGGCAGGAACGCTGCGCCCCCGGAAAGGAGTCACCGTGCGGATACTGCTGATCGAGCCTGCCGTCTACACGCCCCAGGGCCTGGACAAGCGCGACAAGCGGCCGTCCCAGCTCATCTCCCTGACCCTGCCCTACCTCGCGGCCATGGTGCCCCCCGAGTGGGAGGTGGACCTGGTCTACGAGGTCTGCGAGGACCTGGAGAACGACTACGACCTGGCCTCCTACGACCTCGTCGGCGTCACCTGCCAGACGATCCAGCTCAAACGCGCCCTGGAGATCACCCGCATGGTGCGCGCCAGCGGCACGCGGGTGGTCGTCGGCGGCCCGGTGACCGTGGAGGACGGGCACGGCCTGGTGCCGGTCATCCGCAGGTTCGCGGACAGCGTCGTCGTCGGCGAGGCCGACGTGCTGTGGCGTCAGCTCCTGGAGGACCTGCGCCGCGGCCACCTCAAGGACGTGTACCAGAGCAACGAGCTGGTGCCGATGCACGGCCATCCGCTGCCGCGCTTCGACCTGGTGGACTTCAGCAAGATCGACCCACCGTACGTGCTGCCGTCCTTCACCGCCCGGGGCTGCCCGCGCCGGTGCACCTTTTGCAGCGAGTTCCTCTACAGCAACTGGCGCTACCGCCCGGTCGACGACGTCGTGCACGAACTGCTCCAGTACCGGGACCGCTTCGGCATACCCCGGGTCGTCTTCCGGGACGACGACTTCCTCGTCTTCCCCAAACGCTCCAGGGAACTGCTCGGCAGGCTCCGCGGCGAGGGCATCGAGTGGGGGTGCCAGACCGACTTCAACCTCTCCCGGCACCCCGACGTGGTCCAGACGGCCATCGAGGCAGGCATGCGCGTGGTGTCGTTCGGCGTGGAGAGCGTGCGGGAGAAGAACCGGGTCTTCACCGAGAAGACCTTCTTCACCATCCCCGAAGCCGAGGACCTGCTGCTGCGGCTGCACGAAGCCGGGGTCGAGACCCAGGTCAACGTCATCTTCGGCTTCGACTGGGACGACCCGGACGTCTTCGACGAGACCTACGAGTTCGCCATCCGCACCAAGGTCTCCCGGCTCTTCCTCAGCATCCTGTACCCGATTCCCGGCACCCCGCTGTACGAGCACCTGCGCGCGGAGGGCCGGCTGCTGGAAGAACGGCCCCAGGGCATCGACGATCCCCTCGCCGTGACGTTCAAGCCCAAGCTCCTGACGGCGGACCAGCTGGTCGAGGGCTACCTCGACGTGGAACGCCGCTTCACCGAGGCGGACCCCTCCCACCGCACCTACTGGCTGGGCCGGGACCACGTCGTCGTCTGATCGGAGACCGCCATGACCGCAACGATGCCCAGCGTGAGCGTCGTCGTACCCACCCGCGACCAGGCGTCGCGGCTGGGGGTGACCCTGCGCGCCTTCGCCGGACAGGACCACCCGCCGGACGCCTGGGAGCTGATCGTGGTGGACGACGGGTCCCGCGACGGCACCGCCGGCGTCCTGGCCTCCGCGGCCCCCGGCCTGCCGCTGCGCGCGGTCCGCACCCCGCCGCTGGGGCGGGCCGCCGCACGCAACCGCGGCGTGCGGGAGTCGTCCGGCGAGCTGATCATCTTCTGCGACGGAGACCGGGCACCGGTGCCCGGGTTCGTCCGGGCGCACGCCGAGGCGCACCTCGACGGCGCGCGCAGAGTCGTCGTCGGGGACATCAAAGAGGTGTACGTCTCCGACTTCGACAGCCGGGCCGAGTCCCTCGGCGGCCTGCTCACCGCACCCGGCGGCGGACTGGAGCGGACGGCCCGTACGCCCGCCTTCGTCAAACGGGTCTGCGGCGTCTACGACGCCACGGGCGCCACCCGTTCCCCGGTGCGGTGGCTGAGCTTCCTGTCCGGCAACGTATCGCTGCGCCGACGGCTCTTCGACGAAGCCGGGGGCTTCGACGAGGAGTTCACCGAATGGGGCCTGGAGCACCTGGAGCTCGGCTACCGGCTCGTGGGTCTCGGGGCCGAGTTCCGCCACTGCGCGGCGGCCCGCAACCACCACTTCGCCCACCGCAGGCCGGCCGGTTTCTACCGGGAGTCCCTGGAGGCATCGGCCCGCGTCTTCGCCCGCAGGCACCCGGAGATCCCGGCCGGGCTGCTGCTGGATCTCACCCTGAGGGGGCTGACCGTGACGGAGTTCGAACGGAAGGCGGCCGAGGCGGGGAGGGCGGAATGGGCGCGGAGCTGAGCCAGTTCTTCCTCGCGCCGCACCCCCTCGGCTCCGGCACGCGCGACACGACCACCTGCGTGGTCCAGCACCGCGCGGACCCCGGCGCCCCGACCGTCGTGCTGGTGACCGGGCTGGGCGTGAGCATGAGCGAACCGCGCTACCTGTGGGCGATCCTGGCCCGCGAACTCGCCGGACAGGGGCTGAACGTCCTGCAGTACGACCACCCCGGACAGGGCGACAGCTCGCTGACCGGACGCCCCGCCACCCTGGACGCCGTACGGACGGCGGCCCGCTCGGTGGCCGAACAGGGCCGCCGGATCGGTTCCGGCCGGCTGGTGATCGTCGGTTACGGCCTCGGCAACCTGCTCGTCGCCGAACTCCTGCGCGCCGGCGAGGCCGAGGCGGGTGTGCTGATCTGCCCCGCGACGCACCGCTGGCGGGCCGCCGCCGGGCACACGGCGTCCCTGTCCGCCCTCGCCACGCGCGACCGGGTGGCACCCGACGAACTCCAGGACGAGACGGCCGTGGCCCTCCTGCTCGACGCGCTGGTAGGCGAGCCGTACCAGCCGCCGCAACCCGCCGGCGCGGTCGGCGCGGCCCTGCTCGCCGCTGCCGCCGCCGCGGCCGGGCCGGCCTTCGCCGGCCTGCGGGGCACCCGTGCCCTCGTCATCGCCGCCGACCCGCGGGACCGCGACTGGGCGCGGCGCGCCGGTCTCCCCGTGCGGGAGATCGACCACGAGCCGACCTCGTGGGCGCCGACCTGGCACTGGTCGTACGAGCCACGCCGCGAGGTGCTGGACGCCGTGACCGGCTTTGTGCACGACGCCCTCGCCGGGCCCGCGCCCGCCGGGCCCCCGGTGCCCGCGGCACCCGTCCGGACGCCGCCCCCCGCCGTCACCGAGTCGGTGTCCGGGCCCGCCGGGTCCAGGATCAGCTCGCTCGCCTTCACCTCCGGCGGCCGGCGCCTGCTCGGCGTCCTCCACGAGCCCGCTCCCCGGCCCGAGGGCACACCCGAGCCGGTGTGCCTGATCTACGAACCGGGCAACCCCGGACAGCGGGTGGACATCCACGAGTGCGGACCGGCCCTGGCCCACGCCGGAGCCGCCCGGGGCGTGCCGGTCTTCCGGTACGACAGCCGGGGCATGGGCGTCAGCGACGGCTCCTTCACCCACTCCACCTGGAGCCATCGCCTGGAGGACCTCACCGCGGCCATGGCCCGGCTGCGCGCCGCCGGCGTGGCCGAACGGTTCGTCGTCGTCGGCAACAGCGCCGGCGCCCGGCTCGCGGCCATGGCCGCCCATGCTCGGCCCGAGGTCACCGGAGCGGTCCTGTGGGGGCCGATCCTCAGCGAGGACGGCGAGGGCCCCGCGCCCCGGCTGCGCAGGGTGGAGGGCACCCTGGCCGCCGAGTGGTGCGGACTGTGGCAGGGCGTCGCCTACAACCGGGACGACCGCGGCCGCGACTACCTGAAGCTGCTGCGCGACAGCGGCGTTCCGGTCCGCGTGGTCTACGGGGACCAGGAGATCGACGGGGACGGCCCCCGGACCATGCTCGCCGAGATCGCCCGCCGTCCCTCCTGGGACCTGTCCGTCGTCCACGGCAGCCACGGCTTCTCCTCCCGCGGCCTGGCCGAGGCGGTACGGCTGACGGCCGACTGGGCGGCCGCGGCCGCCCGGCACCCCGTTCCCGACGCGCCCGTTGGAGGCACCGTCCATGACCGATGACCACGGCCGGACCAGGAAGCCGGCACGGCAGTCACCGCGCGCCGACCGGGCCGAACACCGGCAGCGCCCCGACCAGTGGCGGCTGCCGCCGCTGCGCATCGAACAGAGTGAGTGCATCAGCTGCGACGCGTGTGTGGAAGCGTGCCCCTCGCAGTTCGGCGCGGCCTTCAACCTCGGGCACATGATGGCGATCATCCCCGAGCTGTGCTCCGGATGCGGCAAGTGCCTCCCGCCCGTCTGCCCGGTCGACTGCATCTACCCGGACGAGGAGTGGGCACCGGCCCCCGACGACTGGTGGACCCGGCCGTTCGGCCCCGAGGACCCGTACGTGGCGCAGGACGGCACCCGCCGCCCGCCGGTCGAGCCCAGCCGCATACGCCGCTGGTGAGAGCCGCCCGGACACAGATTCAGGAAGGAGCCCCGGTGCGCGAACCCACCGGTGTGGTCAAGGCGTACGACATCCGAGGAGTGGTGGACGAGGAACTGGACGAGCGGCTCGTCGAGGTGTTCGGAGCGTGCTTCGCCCGCCTGGCGCAGGCCCGCGCCGTGGTGCTCGGCCACGACATGCGGCCTTCCTCACCCCGGCTGGCCGAGGCCTTCACCCGGGGCGTGCTGGGCCAGGGGGCCGACCTGGTCCACGTCGGGCAGGTCAGCACCGACATGCTGTACTACGCCTCCGGGGCCCTGGGCCTGCCCGGAGCGATGATCACCGCGAGCCACAATCCGCCCCACTGCAACGGCGTCAAGCTCTGCCGTGCCCACGCGGTGCCCGTCGGCTGGGAGACGGGGCTGCGCTCCCTGCGGGACATGGCCCGGCGCGGACTCCCGCCGCGCTCCGCGGTCACCGGACGCCTCCGTCACCTCACCGTGCTCGACGACTACCGCCGGCATCTGCTCCGCCTGGCCGGGCCGATGGGCGGACACCGGCTCAGGGTCGTGGTGGACGCCCAGAACGGCATGGCCGGCCTCACCGCGCCGGCCGTCCTGGACGGACTGGTCCGGGAGCTGATCCCGCTCAACTGCCACCTGAACGGCCGCTTCCCGCACGAGGACGCCGACCCGATGAAGCCCGGACGCACCGACGCGCTGCGGGATGAGGTGCGCCGCACGGGAGCGGACC
Organism: Streptomyces sp. NPDC052020; assembly: GCF_040680575.1. NCBI lineage: Bacteria > Bacillati > Actinomycetota > Actinomycetes > Kitasatosporales > Streptomycetaceae > Streptomyces > Streptomyces sp. NPDC052020. The sequence continues at coordinate 39,303 of NZ_JBFAWY010000047.1, read as the reverse complement.
TGGGCCTGGTCTTCGACGGGGACGCGGACCGCTGTGTCGTGGTGGACGAGACCGGGCGGACCGTCTCGCCGAGCGCGCTGGGCGCGCTGCTCGCCGTGCGGGAACTGGCCAGGCGGCCGGGGTCCGCGGTGGTGCACGGCGCCGCCGTCTCCCGGGCCGTGCCGGAGACGGTGACCGGGCACGGCGGGCGCCCGGTGCGCTGCCGGGTCGGCCACACCTACGTCAAACAGGCGATGGCGGACGCCCAGGCGGTGCTCGGCATCGAACACTCCGCCCACTACTACTTCCGCGACTTCTGGAACGCCGACTCGGGCATGCTGGCCGCCCTGCACGTCCTGGCCACCGTCTCGGCCGAGGGCGGGCCCGTCTCCCGGCTGGCCCGCAGGCACGCGCCGTACGCGGCGGCACCCGAGACGACCGTGCCGGCCGACGACCCCGCGGAGCGGCTGGCGGCGGTCGAGAGTGCCTTCGCCGGCCGGGCCTCCCACGTCGACCGGCTGGACGGACTCACCGTCCACCTGCCGGACGGCGCCTGGTTCAACCTCCGTCCCGCCAACACCGAGAACCACGGCCTGCTCCGGCTCAACGTCGAGGCGGCCGACGCCTCCACGGCGACCGCCCTCCACGCGGAGATCCTCACCCTCACGGCCGCGTCGTCCAGGCCGTCCGCGGCGGACGAACGGCTCGGGCGTCCCACGGCCGCCCCGGGTGCCGCGCACCGTGCGGACAGCGCGGCCACCGCCCGGCCCACGGCCCCGTCGGCCACGGCGGACGACCGGCCGGCGCCTGCCAGGGCCGCCCCGGGCGCCGCGCCCGCGCCTGCCGCGGCCCGCGCCGGCGCGGCGGACGCCCGGGGCGCCGCGGACGGGCGCCCCGCGGGCCTCACCGATCCCACCCACACCGCCGGCACCCCCGACACCACCCCTGCCGTCGAGTTTCCCGTCGGCGGCCCGCGCGGACGGGGCACCGGCCATGCCACCGGAGGAGCCATATGACCCGGACCGACAACGACGACCAGATCCCCAAGCTGTGGCAGCTGGCCTTCGGCGCCATGCCCGCGCAGGTGATCAACGCCGCCGTCACCCTCGGCGTCCCCGACGCGCTGGCCGAGGGACCCCGGACCAGTGCCGAGGTGGCCCGGGTGACCGGTGCCCACGAGGCGTCCCTGCGCCGGCTGCTGCGCGGCATGGCGGGCATGGGCCTCGTCGAGGCCCAAGGCGACGACAGCTACGCCCTGACGGACATGGGACGCCCGCTGCGCTCCGACGTCCCCGAGTCGCTGCGGGACATGGTGCTCCTGTTCGCCGGCGACGCCATGTGGCGCAGCTGGGGCGGCCTGGCGGAGACGGTGCGCACGGGGCGGAACGCATTCGAACGCATCCACGGACTGCCGTACTTCGAGTACTACGCCCGGCACCCCGAGGAGTACGCCGTCTTCAATCGCGCCATGGGCGAGGACACCCGGGTCGCCGGACGCGCCCTGGCGCAGGGCTACGACTTCTCCCCCTACAAGACCGTCGTGGACGTCGGGGGCGGCAACGGCGCGCTGCTGACCTGCCTCCTGCTGGCCCACCCCGGGCTGCGCGGCATCGTCTTCGACCGCGCGGAGGGAGTCGCCCAGGCTGCGGAGACCCTGGCCGGTGCGGGGCTGTCCGACCGCTGCGACGTGGTCGCCGGAGACGCCTTCGACCACGTCGTCACCGGCGGTGACTTGTACGTGCTCAAGAGCGTGCTGCACGACTGGGACGACGAGCACGTCCTGGCCATCCTGCGCAACTGCCGGGCCGCCATGCCCGATCACGGCCGCCTGCTGGTGATGGAACCGCTCATGCCCGAGCGCGCCGAGGACCTGGGCCCCGCCCACGGCATCGTCACCACCGACATGGACCTGCTGGTGACCACCGGTGGCCGGGTCCGTTCTGAAGGGGAGTTCGCCGCCCTCTTCCAGGCGGCGGGCTTCCGCCTCACCGGCGCCCGCCGCCTCGGCGACCACGAGTACCTCGACGCCGCCTACCACAGCGTGGTCGAGGGCACCCCCGTCTGAACCGCGCCCGACCCGCCCCGGCCCGAAGGCCCGAACCCTCGCAGAAGGGAAGGAAATGACCCAGCACGAACCCTACGGCGGCCCGTCACCGGCCGACTTCGCGCTCACCGTCCAGCGGGCGGCGGCGGCCGCCGCCGCCACGGCGACCGGGAACGCCTCGCCGCAGGACCGGCGGTCCGCCGGAGACACCACGGCCGCGCTGTGGCGCCCGATCATCGGCCGGGCGGTCGCGGACGGCGATCCCGCCGGATGGCATCTGCCCGAGCGGCTCGCCTCGGACGTCGGTGAACTGCTCATCGACGGAGACGACGCCATCATCCGGGAAGAGATCGCCGAGACCGGCCGGTGGGAACAAGACGAGGAGGAGGCGCTGCGCAAGCACGTCACCCCGGGCGCCACCGTCTTGGACATCGGTGCCCACGTGGGCTACTTCTCCCTGCTCATGTCCGGGCTCGTACAGGAGCGGGGCCGGGTCATCGCCTTCGAGGCGGACGCCTGGAACCACCAGCTCCTCGTCCAGAACCTGATCCGCAACGGCGCCCGCAACGTCGTCCCCGTGTTCGCCGCCGCGGGCGCCGAGCCGGGCATCGGCCACCTGCGGCGGGACAAGGACCACAACACCGGGGACCACCGGGTGCTCGACGCCGCCACCGAGCTGAGCCACCCCGTGCCCGTGATCGCTCTCGACGACGTCCTCCAGGACGTCCCCGGCATCTCGTTCATCAAGATCGATCTCCAGGGCGCGGACCACCTGGCCGTCCTCGGCATGACCCGCACCCTGCGCCGCTGCCGGCCCCGGATGCTGGTGGAGTTCTGGCCGCCCGGCATCCGCGACCGCGGGGACGACCCGGTGGAGGTGCTGCGGATCTACTCCTCCCTCGGCTTCACCCGGGACGTCGTCGACGACCTGCCCATCGATCCCGCCCTGCCCGACGACGAGTTCGCCGCCGCCGCGGAGGCCACCGAACGCGACTTCGTCAACCTCCTCCTCACCCCCGGTCCGGCCTGATCCACACGAGCGGCCCCGGGGCCGGCCCGTGACCGCGGTCGCCCGCGGACCGGCCCGGGACCTGGCGGCCGCACCGCCCGCCGGGTCCCGGGCCCGTCCCCCGGAGCAATCGCGAGGACTGGAGTGCAGCCATGACCGCATCCCCGAGCGCGGCCGGGAGCGCCGCGACCGCACGCACAGGACCGGCCGCCCGCCGGGCGCCCCGGCGTGCCGCTCCGGCCCTGCTGCTGGACTCCGGCGGAGTGCTGATGCTGATCGACGGCGAGATCCTCGCGGACTTCGCCCTCCGCTTCGGGGTCCGTGTCTCCGCCACGACCGCGCGGCACGCGGTCTCGCTCGCCGCCCGCGACCGCGACCTGGGCGATCCGGAAGGCGGCGGCGAGGTGCGCCGCTTCGAGGACCTGTGGTCCCGGCACGCCGGATGCCCGGCCGAGACGGGCCGCAGACTGTGGGCCGCGGTCCGCAGCGAGGTCCCCGACACCCGGCTGTGGAGCCTGGTCAACCCGGAGGCCGTGGCCCTGCTCGACACGCTCCCGCCGCATGTGCAGCGGTACGTCATCAGCAACGCCGACGGCAAGGCGCACGCCGAACTGGCCGGCGCCGGACTGCTCCCGAAACTCGACGGAGTACTGGACTCCTCGGTCGTCGGCGTCGCCAAACCCGACCCGCGGATCTTCCGCATGGCGGCCGTCGCGCTCGGCCGCCCGCTCCACGAGTGCCGCTACGTCGCCGACACCCTCGACGGCGCCCCGGCCCACCTCCCGCCCACCGTCCTGTACGACCCCTTGGGCATCTACCCGGATGACACCGCCCGCTACGTGCGCATCCGGAGCCTGGCGCGGCTCGCCGGGCTGATCCAGGTCACCGACTGACGAAAGGCCAGGTTATGGACACCACGGACCGTACGGACGCGGGCCCAGCGGACCCGCCGCACGCCTTCGTCACCGGCGCAGCGGGCTTCATCGGCGCACACCTCGTGACCGCGCTGGTGAGGGACGGCGTCCGGGTGAGCGCCGCGGACCGCGTCCCATGGGACGGCGCCAACCGCCTGTGGGCCCTCGCGGGCACCCCCGGATTCCGCTACGAACAGGCCGACCTGCGTGACATCCACGCGCTGCGACGGCTGGCCCATGGGGCGCGGACCGTCTTCCACCTGGCCGCGCACACGGAGAACCGCTCGTGGGCCGCGGCGGCCCGCGCCGACTACGAAACGACCGTGGGCGGCACCGTCTGCCTCCTGGAAGCCGTCGCCGAGCAGCCGCCCGACGTCCTGGTCATGACGTCCAGCCAGCTGGTCTACGGCGACGGGGCCGACGCCCCCACCGAGGAGTCCCAGCGCGTGCCACGCCCCGCGACCCGGTTCGGGGCCGGCAAGGCGGCCGCTGAGGCCTTCGTGTCGGCCGCCGCCCACGAGTGCGGCTTCCGGGCCGTCGCCGCCCGGCTCTCCAACATCGTGGGCGGCGGCATGCGCCGGGGCATCGTCCACGACTTCGTCACCCGGCTGGAGCGGGAGCCGGGCAAGCTCACCGTCCTCGGGGACGGGCGCCAGACCCGCAGCTACCTCCATGTCACCGACTGCGTCACCGCACTGACGGCACTCGCCCGCCAGCCGGCCGGGTCAGGCCCGCGGACGGACCGGCGATTCGAGACCTACGACGTCTGCAACACCGACGCCACCTCGGCCGCCGAGGTCGCCCGCATCGCGGTGGCCGAATTCCCGGGCCCGGACGCGGAGATCGTGTTCGGCGGGGGCGGACGGGGCTGGGCCGGGGACATCCCGACCCTGCGGATCACCCCGCAACGCCTGCTCGCCCTCGGCTGGCGTCCGGCGCTGCCGTCGCACGCCGCGGTCCGCGCGGCCGTGCGGGACCTCCTGGCCGAGCACCGCCCGCAGCCCCGGTTCACGCCCCAGGGCATCGACTGAAGGGACCCCCCATGCCTTTCCGTGCCGTCCTGCTGGACCGCGACGGGGTGCTGAACGTCAACCGCCCCGACCATGTGACACACCCCGCGCAGTGGCAGTGGCTCCCGGGCGCCGTCGACGCCTGCTGTCGCCTCACCGACCTCGGTATCCCGCGGATCGCCGTGGTCACCAACCAGTCGGCGGTCGGCCGGGGCCTGCTCACCGCGGACGGGCTGAGCCGCATCCACGACCGGATGACCGCCGACCTCGCCGAGGCGGGCGTGCCCCGGCCGGTCGTCGTCCACTGCCCCCACCTCCCGGACGCCGGCTGCCCGTGCCGCAAACCCCGGCCCGGCATGCTCGTCCAGGCCCTCGAAAAGCTCGGCGTGGCACCGGCCGAGGCGCTCCTCGTCGGCGACCACGACACCGACCTGGCAGCCGCCGCCGAGGCCGGCTGCTGGTCCGTGCACGTACGGACCGGCCGCGGCCGGCTCGAAACGCTGCGCCCCGGCTGCCTGGGCAGCGTGGCCGACCTCGGTGCCGTGGCCGGCCTGGTGGCGAGCCTGCGGACCGCCCGCTGGAGCCCGCCGGGCGGCCGGCCCGGCACCCCTGGCCCGCGCCCGGCCCCGACCGAGGGAGCACTGCTGTGAAACGCGCACTGATCACCGGAGTCACCGGCCAGGACGGTTCCTACCTGGCCGAGCACCTGCTGCACTGCGGTTACGAGGTGTGGGGGCTGGTGAGGGGGCAGGGCAACCCCCATCGCTCCCGGATCAGCCGGCTCGTCGGCGACCTGCGGTTCGTCGAGGGCGACCTGCTGGACCAGAGCAGCCTGGTGGCGGCCGTCGACCGGGCACAGCCCGACGAGGTCTACAACCTCGCCGCCATCAGTTACGTGCCCATGTCGTGGCAGCAGGCCGAACTCACCGGCGAGGTGACCGGCCTGGGCGTGCTGCGCATGCTGGAGGCCATCCGTATGGTGAGCGGCATCGGCAGGTCGGGCACCACGGGCACCACCGGACAGATCCGCTTCTACCAGGCGTCGTCCTCGGAGATGTTCGGCAAGGTGCGCGAAGTCCCGCAGAACGAGGACACCGCCCTGCACCCGCGCAGCCCGTACGGGGTCGCCAAGACATACGGTCACTTCATCACCCGCAACTACCGGGAGTCCTTCGGCCTGTTCGCCGTCTCCGGCATCCTCTTCAACCACGAGTCCCCGCGCCGGGGCCGGGAGTTCGTCACCCGCAAGATCTCCCGCGCCGCCGCCCGGATCAGCAAGGGCCTGCAGAGCGAACTGCGGCTCGGCAATCTCGACGCCGTACGCGACTGGGGCTTCGCCGGCGACTACGTGAAGGCGATGCACCTGATGCTCCAGCAGGACCAGCCCGCCGACTACGTCGTGGGAACCGGCCGTACGCACTCGGTCCGCGACGCGGTGCGAATCGCGTTCGACGCGGTGGGGCTGGACTGGACACGGCACGTCGTCGGCGACTCCCGCCTGGTACGGCCCGCCGAGGTGGACCTGCTGTGCGCGGACCCCAAGCGGGCACGGGCGCAGCTGGGCTGGGAGCCGACCGTCGGCTTCGACGACCTCATGCGGATGATGGTGGAGGCGGACCTGGAGCGTGCCGAGCGGGAGAAGCACGCCGTGCTCCACCCGCACACCGAAGCGGAAGACTGGTGACCGCTCGCGGCGACGGGCACCGGCCGGCGGCCGGGCCTTCCTCCCCGCGGGGCGGGACCGGCCGGTCGCCTCGTGCCCTGCCGTCCCTCACCGGACTGCGGTTCGTCGCCGCGTTCCTCGTGCTGGCCTGCCACACCTACGAGATGATCTGGCCGGAGCGGGTCTGGAGCGGCGACACGGTCGACCTGGTGCTGCACCAGGGCGCCTGGGCGGGCGTCGGCTTCTTCTTCCTCCTCAGCGGATTCCTGCTGAACTGGCCCGGCCGCGACGAGCGGGCCACCCGGTTCTGGAGCCGGCGGGCGGTCAGGATCTATCCGAGCCACCTGGCGGTGCTGGGGGTCGCCGGCGGGCTGCTGCTCCTGGGTCTGGGCGACGGTGCGGGCCCGAACGTCACCGTGGCCCTGCTGGAGGCGCCCCTGCTGCATGCCTGGGTCTTCCCCGTCATCGAGGACTTCGGCGTCATCAGCGGGGTGAGCTGGTCACTGTCCTGCGAGGTCTTCTTCTATCTGTGCTTCCCCTGGCTGTCCCGGCTCGTGGGCGGGGTGCCGGAGCGCCGCCTGCCGGGTTGCGCCCTCGCCCTGTGCGTGCTGGTCGCCGCGCTGCCGCTGGCGGCGGGGGCGCTGCCCGACGAACCCGCCTACGACGCGTTTCCGGTCAGCCGGACGCAGTTCTGGTTCGTCTACGTCTTCCCGCTGACCCGGCTCGCCGAGTTCGTGCTCGGCATGGTGCTCGCCCGTCTCGTGGCGGCCCGGCCGCACAGCCCGGTCCGCATCCGGCACGCCGTCGCCGCGCTGGCCGTGGCGTTCCCCCTGGCCCTGTACGTGCCGTTCCTCTTCACCTTCTCCGCCGTGCTGGTGCTGCCGCTCGCCCTGCTGATCGTCGCCTGCGCGCACAACGACGTGCGGCGCGGACGGTCCCTGCTGCGGCGGCGGCCCGTGGTCCGGCTCGGTGAACTGTCGTACGCCCTCTTCCTGGTGCACCTGTTCGTGCTCCAGTACCTGGGCATGACCCCCCTGGCCCCCGGTCCGGGCTCCGGGTTCGCGGCGCGGTTCGGCTGGGCCGTGCTGACGGCCGCCGCGTCGCTGCTGACGGCATGGCTGCTCCACGTGACGGTGGAACGGCCCGCGATGCGCCGCTGGGCCGCGCGGACACCGGGCAGTCGCGGCCCGCGCGCGCGGACCGAAGTTCTGTCCGCCCGCCCGGCCGGCCTGCCCCGCCGGTAGAGTCCGGGGGCAGGTACCCGGTCAAGCGTTCCAGTGCGCGCCTTCAGCTCCGTGAGCTGGTCACCGAGGACGTAGACCCGATGTTCGCCGTCTACGGCAGCCCGGAGGCCACAGAGCACCTCTCGTTCGAGCCGCGTACTCGGGACCAGGCCGCCCAGAACGTGGCCGGGGCCATCGCCTCGGCGGCCGCCGAACCCCGCACGGAGTACGCACTCGCGGTCGTCGAACGGGACACAGGCCGACTGGTCGGGCACGGGCGGATCGCTCTGGACCCGCACCAGCAGCGCGCGGCCACGCTCGGTTTCGCGCTGCGCCCGGACACCTGGGGCGCCGGCTACGGCCTGGAGGCAGTCCGTCTGCTCTTCGCCTTCGGCTTCGAAGACCTGGGCCTTCACCGCGTCTGGGGAGCGCGCTCGCCGCTCAACACAGCCTCGGCGAGAACCATGTCGTCCGCGGGCATGGTTGAGGAGGGCACCATTCGGGAGCACGTTGTCAAAGCGGGGAAGTGGCGTGACTCCGTCGTGCACGCCCTCCTCGACCGGGAGTGGGCCGGTCGGGCTTGACCCGCCGGCATCCCGACCAGGACGAGGCCGCTGATCACCGGCTCGATGGCGCTCCCGGGAACGGCTGTCGAGGCGGGCGAGCCCGCCGCCGGACAGCCGCCGTTTCGGGAGGGCACGCCGAACAGCTCAATCGCCGGCGGCGGTCACCAGCTTGCGTACGTTCTCGACGCTGCCGCAGTTCGATTCCAGGTACCGGGCACGTGCCTCGCGGAACGCCTGGCCCAGCTCGTCGCGGCGGTCGTCGCTGACATTCTCCCGGGCATCGTTGAGGAGGGTTCGCTCCTCCTCGTCCGCGTGGTGATTGACCGCCGTGACGAGCTCTTCCAGCTTCTCCTCCCACTCTTCGGAAGCCGTGTCCTCCACTTCCAGCAGGGCGAGAAGCGCCGCGTTGGCCTCGTGGTGCTCGTGGACGCTGTGGTCCACGTCCTCACCGTCCACGTTCTTGTAGCGCCGCAGAGCGGGGTAGACCTTGTCCTCCTCCGCCGAGGCGTGCGCGATGAGGAGATCCGCGAACTCCTCTAGAGCGGCGGCACGGTCGGCTTCGACGTTGCGCATGGTGCGGAAGAGGTCTTCCATGCGGCGGTGGTCCTCCAGGATGAGTTCGACGACGTCGGTGGACGGCACAGCGGTTCTCCTCACGTTGGGCGACGGTGATCCGTTCTCGCGAATACCCGGCTTTTCGCAGGTGAGACGTGGCTTTTCCGTCTGCCGCCGACGGCCGCGCGGGCTCAGCCGCCGTCGGTCGCGTGCGCGCTCACCCGGCGTGCTTCCCGCCTCTCGCCCATGGGCACGGATCAGCGGGCGTCTGTGGCCGTCGCCGGTGGGCGGAAGCAGGCGGTGACCGACTTGCCGTCGGGGCAGGACCGGGCTTCCCAGTGGTCGGCCACGGCGTCGACCAGGAGCATGCCCCGCCCGCCAGGGCGGTCGTGGCTGGGCGGGCGGGGTGCGGGCAGTGCCGTGTCGTCGTCGTGGACGGCGACATGCAGGCACTGGCCGTCCCAGGTCAGCACGAGCCGGGCCGTGGAGTGGGCGTGCACATGAGCGTTGGTGACCAGCTCCGACACGGTCAGCAGCACATCGTTCACCGTCTGCGGGGCGCTGTGGGTCCAGTCGAGCGTCTCCAGATGCTCGCGCGCCCAGTCACGCGCGGCCTTCGGACCAGTGTTCATGGGCAGTGAGCGCGCCCAGCCCACCGCTCGCACTGACGATTCGTCCACTGTGTTCCCTCCCGGCACGGTAACGGTTCCGCTGCGTCGCGAGTACCCGCTGTACACGTATTGACGCGACGAGCCGCCGGCGCCTCCGGCTTCACTTCGGGGACGGCAGCGGGCGCGGCAGCGGTACCCGCCGTATGCGCGGGAGTGGGCTTCTTTCGCCGGTGGAATCATCTCCGGCGCCGGCGAGGGTGACTGAACGTTCGTCGCGGTGTGACAGGGGGCTCATGCCTCCTCCCCTCTCCCGGAAAGGGAAGAGCGGGAAACAAGGACGCTTCACCGACGCCAGTGGACGCCCGCCTCCGGCCCCCCGGGCGGAAAAGGCCGCGCGGTAATCCGCTCGCGCGGGGAGCGGTCCGCGCCCTACTCTGCGCGCCATGGCAAAGGCACCCGTTCTCACGCCCCGGGCGGATCATTTCCCGCGCTGGTACCAGGAGCTGATCACCAAGGCGGAGCTGGCCGACAACGGGCCGGTGCGGGGCACCATGGTGGGCCCGGAGGGCGAGGCGCGCCTCGCCGAGCGCGGCGTGTCCGTGCGGTGCCTGGTCGCGGCGGACGGCTCGGTCCCCGAGCGGGACGACCAGCCGGGCAACATCGCCGTGGTGGCGCGCGCCTACTGAGCCGCCTGGCCCGGTGCCGGGCCAGGCGCTCGAACCCGGGCGCACGGCGGGCCGGGGTGCCCCGGCGACGGCCGGTCGGTCAGGTCGGTCAGGATCGAAGAAGACGAACGCGCCCGCCCCTCGTAGCGTCGAAGGCAGCACGGCACTCCCCGCCGATTCCGGCGGAGACCGCGCAGGCGGCCCGCCCGACCGATGGAGACACGATGAGCAAGGCCACGCAGACGGACACGCCGCCCGCCCCGCACATCGCCGACAGCCACGACCTGATCCGTGTGCACGGCGCCCGCGAGAACAACCTCAAGGACGTCAGCGTCGAGATTCCCAAGCGCCGGCTGACGGTCTTCACCGGCGTCTCCGGTTCGGGCAAGAGCTCGCTGGTGTTCGACACGATCGCCGCGGAGTCGCAGCGTCTGATCAACGAGACATACAGCGCCTTCGTCCAGGGCTTCATGCCGACGACGGCCCGGCCGGAGGTCGACGTCCTCGACGGGCTGACGACCGTGATCAGCGTGGACCAGCAGCGGATGGGCGCCGACCCGCGCTCCACGGTGGGCACCGCTACCGACGCCAACGCGATGCTGCGGATCCTCTTCAGCCGGCTCGGCGACCCGCACATCGGGCCGCCCAGCGCCTACTCCTTCAACACCGCCTCGGTGCGGGCGTCCGGCGCGATCACCGTCGAGCGCGGAGCGAAGAAGGCGGTCAAGGCGACGTACGAGAAAACGGGCGGCATGTGCCCGCGCTGCGAGGGCCGGGGCTCGGTCACCGATTTCGACCTGACGCAGCTGTACGACGACGGCAAGTCGCTCAACGAGGGCGCGCTCACCATCCCCGGCTACAGCGTGGACGGCTGGTACGGACGGATCTTCAGCGGCTGCGGCTTCTTCGACCCCGATAAGCCGATCCGGCAGTTCACCAAGCGCGAGCTGCACGATCTGCTGCACAAGGAGCCGACGAAGATCAAGGTCGAGGGCATCAACCTCACCTACGAGGGGCTGATCCCCAAGATCCAGAAGTCGTTTCTGACCAAGGACAAGGAGGCGATGCAGCCGCACATCCGGGCCTTCGTGGAACGGGCGGTCACCTTCACCACCTGCCCCGAGTGCGACGGCACCCGGCTCAGCGCGGGGGCCCGCTCGTCGAAGATCAAGGGCATCAGCATCGCCGACGCCTGCGCGATGGAGATCCGCGACCTGGCCGCATGGGTACGCGGCATCGACGAGCCGTCGGTGGCGCCGCTGCTCACCGCGCTCCAGAACACCCTCGACTCGTTCGTCGAGATCGGCCTCGGCTATCTCTCCCTGGAGCGGCCGGCGGGCACGCTCTCGGGCGGCGAGGCGCAGCGCGTGAAGATGATCCGCCACCTCGGGTCCTCGCTCACCGATGTGACGTACGTGTTCGACGAGCCGACCAGCGGTCTGCACCCGCATGACATCCAGCGGATGAACGAGCTGCTGCTGCGCCTGCGGGACAAGGGCAACACGGTGCTGGTCGTGGAGCACAAGCCGGAGGTCATCGCGATCGCCGACCATGTCGTGGACCTCGGTCCCGGCGCCGGCACGGCGGGCGGCGCCGTCTGTTTCGAGGGCACCGTGGAGGGGCTGCGGGCGAGCGACACGGTCACCGGGCGGCACCTCGACGACCGGGCGTCCCTGAAGGAGACGGTACGAAAGCCGACCGGCGTGCTGGAGATCCGCGGCGCGACGGCGAACAACCTGCGGGCCGTCGACGTCGACATCCCGCTCGGGGTGCTGGTCGTGGTGACCGGGGTGGCCGGATCGGGCAAGAGTTCGCTGCTGCACGGGTCGATGCCGGCCCACGCGGGTGTGGTGTCGGTGGACCAGGCGCCCATCCGCGGCTCCCGGCGCAGCAACCCGGCGACGTACACGGGGCTGCTGGACCCGATCCGCAAGGCGTTCGCCAAGGCCAACGGCGTCAAGCCGGCCCTGTTCAGCGCCAACTCCGAGGGCGCCTGCCCCACTTGCAACGGCGCCGGTGTCATCTACACCGACCTGGCGATGATGGCCGGCGTCGCCACCACCTGCGAGGACTGCGAGGGACGGCGGTTCGAGGCGTCGGTGCTGGAGTACCGGCTCGGCGGCCGGGACATCAGCGAGGTGCTGGCCATGCCGGTCACGGAGGCGGAGGAGTTCTTCGGGGCGGGTCAGGCCCGCACGCCGGCGGCCCACAAGATCCTGACGCGGCTCGCCGACGTCGGGCTCGGCTACCTGACCCTGGGCCAGCCGCTCACCACGCTGTCCGGCGGCGAACGGCAGCGGCTGAAGCTGGCCACGCACATGGCCGACAAGGGCGGCGTCTACGTCCTCGACGAACCGACCACGGGCCTTCACCTCGCCGACGTCGAGAACCTGCTCGGCCTGCTCGACCGGATCGTCGACTCCGGTAAATCGGTCATCGTCATCGAGCACCACCAGGCGGTCATGGCGCACGCCGACTGGATCGTCGACCTCGGCCCCGGCGCCGGCCACGACGGCGGCCGGATCGTCTTCGAAGGCACACCGGCCGACCTCGTCGCCGCGCGCTCCACCCTCACCGGGGAGCACCTCGCGGCCTACGTCGGCGCCTGAGCCCAAGCCCCGCCCCGCTGACGGGTGCCGGCGGCGGGGCGACCGCCCGACGGCTCCGGCGGCGCGGGCGGCCCGGGGGCACCCGGGGCGGGGGAGGGGCGGGCCCGGTACCCCGTCTCCGGGCCCGGACAGGCCGCCGCCCGCGGGGCTCGGGGAACGGCGGCGGCCACCGCACCCTGGAGCGCGGGGCAGCCGGCTCGCCTCCCCAAGATCCCGCTCAGTGAAGCCGCGGCACTAGCCCGGGCCGATCGCGGCCTCGATGTCGGCGAGCTGGGCGGCGAGGATCTCTTCGAACGCGGCGCGGCGATCCGCCCCGAGCGGGCGGACCTCACGGGCGAAGTGGGCGAGGGCGGGAAAGCGTTCGGGGTCGGCGCCGAGTACCGCGACGCGGAACAGCTCCATGCCCTGTTCGTACTCCGTGGGGGTCATGGTGCTGACCCCGGCCTCGGAGGCGATCAACGCGACGATGAGGACCGCGAGCCGGTGGTAGCGCGCCGGGATCTCCTCGTCGGGCAGTCCGGACGCTCGCAGGGCTTGCAGCACCTCTTCCATGACCAGCCGGGACCCGGTGCCGCCGGACGCGTAGCGCCCCCAGACCGCGGCGAGCTGGGGCTGCCGGCCGAAGGCACCAGCGGCCTCGCGGAGTACCTCCCTTACGCCTACCCCTCCCTCAAGGCGCTCCCGGCCCTCGCGGACACCGGGCCCGAGAGCCTGGACGACAACCGGCTCACGCGGTTCGACCCCACCGAACTGATCAGGGTGGGGGTCGGCGCCCCCGCCGCCGGCGCCCCGGGCGGCACTCCGGGGGTGTACTCCAACACCAACTACCTGCTCCTCGGCGAACTCTTGAGGCAGGTGACCGGCACCACGGCCGAGCGGTACATCACTTGGAACGTCATCGAACGCGCCGGGCTCCGGGACACCGAGCTCCCCGACGAACCGCACATCGACGGGCCGCACTCACGGATCTACGAGGCGTGGTTCGGCATGATCGACCCGCCTCGCGACTACAGCGTCTACGGCATGTCGTGGGTGGGGCCCGCGGGCTCGCTGATATCGACCGTCACAGACCTCAACCGCTTCTTCGGCGCCCTGCTGGCCGGCGAGATCGTCAGCCCGGCGTCGCTGGCGCAGATGCGGCGCACCGTCCCGGTCGTCAACCAGGAGGGAAAGACGATCGACTACGGACTGGGCCTGCACCCGGTGAAGGCCCCCGGCCAGGGCACCTTCTGGGGTCACGGCGGCACGGTCTGGGGGGCCGGAGCGCTGGCCATGACGCGTGCCGACGGCAGGCGGCAGCTGGCCGTCGCGGTGAACCAGCAGAGGTGGAACAGGCTCGACTCCTCGGGAAAACCGCAGCCCCATCCCATCGACGACGCGCTCGCGGCTCTCCACCGCGTGGCGATGTACGGCTGACCGGACCGGCGACAGTCGGTTCCACCCACTGCCCGGCTCGTCGGCCGTGCCACCGCCCATGTCCCGGCCGGCCCCTGCCTCCGGTGCTGAGCCGGACCGGGGTGGCCCATGCCTGGCCGGAGCCCTGGCGGTCGCACACCTGCGGAGGCGGCCACGGCCGACGTGACGCCGGCACCGCCGGAAGTGGCCGACGCCCATGTCACACGCCGGCGTCCCGTCCCTTCGTAGCACCCCGACGGGGCGTCCGGCGGGCGGTGCCCGCGTCATCCGCGGTCCTCGCCGATGACGACCACTTCGTCCCGGGCCGCCCAGCGGCGGCGCTCGGACTTCGGCGGATTGATCCGCAGCCCGTAGCCGGGCCCGTTCGGCACGTCACCATGGACGCGGTACCCGATGGCGCACTCCCCCCGGTCGCGCGCGGCGGCCACGACCGTGGCGAAGGCCGTCTCGCGGTCCGGCCGGACGTACTCGGCGGCCGGCCGCAGACGAATGCCGCTGCCCTGCGCGGAGAGCAGCTCCTCGAAGACGGCCGCCAGGTGCCGGTTCTGGGAGATCTGCGCCATGAGGAGACCGATGAGCTTGCCGCTGACGATCACGTCGGCTCCGGGGCTGATCGGTGCCAGCGCCCGATTGCGGTCGTCGACCAGTTCGGTGACCACCGGCAACTCCCGTCCGATGGTCTCCTCCAGGTCCCGGAGCAGAAGCAGGGTGACGAGCGTCTGGTTGTCCGGCTCGCCTGGAGGCCGGCCGGGTGCCGGATCTCCACCCAGCACGATCACGCTGTCATAGGAGCCGATGTCCAGGCGTCGCAAGGTCTCGGGACGGGTCACGTCACCTCGGTGCAGCGTCAGGGTCAGGCCGGTGCCGGCGTCCCTGTCGGCGTCCGCCACCTGCCGGGCCGTGGTATGACCACCGTCGGTGACCACGTCGACGGCCGACCGGGGTGGGGCACCGCGGCGCAACTGGTCGACTATGAGCGGCGCCCGGCGGTTCCAGCCCAGCAGGAGCACCCGCTCCGGCCGTCGCGGGGCCCGTGGCCCGCACACCGTCACCGCCTCCTCGACCAGCGCGGCGCAGTCCTCCAGCCCGACCGGGTCGTCGTCGCGAGAGATGACGATGAGCCGGTCGTCCGAGCGGATACGCGTCCGCGGCGGCGGGCCGAGCAGGGGAGTGCCCTCCCGGACCAGACCGACGACGCTCGATGTCGTGTAGGACAGCAGCGCGTCCCCGAACGCGCGCCCCGCCAGGCCCGGTTCCGCGAACACGTAGAACTCGTGTCCCGCGAAGTCCAGCAGCTCCCGGTGGACGAGGGAGAGACCGGGCTGGCGCGCCGCCTGCACGATCAGCCTGGCGGTGATGGTGTCGCTCTCCAGGACGACGCCGTCCGCTCCGGCGGCGAGGGCGGCGGCCAGACGGTACCGGTCGTTGCGGACGGCGGCGACGACGGGGGGACGGGGCGTCCGGCCGGGCAGCGCGCGGTCCAGCGCCAGCAGGGTCTTGACGACCTCCGCGTCGGCGTCGGGCTCGTCGTGGGGGAGGACGAGGACGACCCCGGCCTCGGCCGGGCTGGTCAGGGCCAGCACGGCCGGGTCGGTGACGGGGCCGCTGCGGCAGATCAGCCGCGTGGCCCCGGCCGGCCCCACCTTCGTGGCCAGGGCCTCCTCCATGTCCGTCTTGTCGCGGTCGGCCAGCACGACCACCGCCGCCCGGCGCTGGTTGGCGTTGGCGGCCACCAGTTCGCCCACCACCGTGAAGACCTGCTCCGACCAGCCCAGCACCACGGCGTGTCCCCGTTCCAGCACGGTGGAACGGCCGCGCCGCAGCGCCGTGAGATGCTCCGTCAGCGCCGTCGTGATCAGACCGACGAGGGTGGAGACGTACAGCAGGGTGACCAGGGCGAGCAGCACCGACATCGTCATCCGGAGCGGCGCGCCGGTCGCACCGCCCAGCCGCAGCGTCTCCCCGGTGAGGTGCCACACCGCCGCCAGCCGGTCGGACAGGGAAGCCGGCGCTTCCGGATCGGTCCATACCAGTACCGCGCTCGCCGGGACGACGACGACCAGGCACAACAGGGCCAGCCAGCCGGCCAGAGCGAAGACGCCCCGGGACAGTGTGCTGTCGAACCAGTAACGGGCCCTGTCACCCAGCCGAGAACGCCGCCGCCCCACACTGTCCCCCTGCCTCGCCCCGCGCACATGTTCCTGGCAGTGTGCGGGCCCGGCAGCGGCGCACGGCGGGGTTCGCCAGGCGTTCACCCGTTCGGGGAAGAAGGCGCGGTGTGGCGAGCCGGTCGTGAGCACCGATCGGCGGCGCCGCGTCAGGACGGCCGCACTCTTCGCTCCTTCGAGTCAACTCCTCGGAGAAACAGGCGCGTTCGGCCACGCCCACCGGTATGACATCCGCATGACTGAAGATCATGTAATCGCGCGTTCCCATGGCGGCGTCTCCCGGCGGAGTTTCACGGCGGCGGCCGGCACCGCCACCGTGGCGACCGCTCTGACCGGTGGTGTCTCCGCGGCCCTGCCCGCCCCCGCCGCCCCGGGCGGCGGCCGGGAGACCGACTTCGAGCGCTGCCTGGCGGTCGCTCGCGCACTGCTCGTGCTCGACTCCGGCAACCGGCCCCTCGTCCCCGGTTACCAGCGCGTCCTCCGCGAGGGCCTGCCCGCCCGGCGCCGGACCCGCCCCAAGGACGTCCTGGTCGTCGGCGCGGGGCCGGCCGGTCTGGTCGCGGCCTGGCTGCTGAAGCGGGCAGGCCACCGGGTCACGGTGCTGGAGGCCAACGGCAACCGCGCGGGCGGACGCGTCAAGACCTTCCGCCGCGGCGGCCACGAACGTGCCGAGCAGCCCTTCGCCGACCCCCGCCAGTACGCGGAGGCGGGCGCGATGCGCATTCCCGGCAGCCACCCCCTGGTGATGGGGCTGATCGACCAGCTGGAGCTGAGGAAGCGGCGTTTCCACTACGTCGACGTGGACAGCGAGGGCCGGCCCGCCCACCGCACCTGGATCCACGTCAACGGCATCCGCATGCGCCGTGCCGACTACGCCCGCGCGCCCCGGCGCATCAACCGGTCCTTCGGCGTACCCCGCGCCCACTGGGACACCCCCGCCGCCACCCTCCTGCGCACCGCGCTGGACCCCGTGCGCGACGAGTTCAGTTACGTCGACGGTGACGGCAAGCGGGTCGACAAGCCGCTCCGGGAACGGCTGGAGGGCTGGGCCCGCGTGGTGCAGCGGTTCGGCCACTGGTCGATGTTCCGCTTCCTCACCGAGCACGCGGGCTTCGACGAACGCACCGTCGACCTGATCGGCACCCTGGAGAACCTCACCTCGCGCCTGCCCCTGTCCTTCATCCACAGCTTCATCGGCTCCTCCCTCATCAGCCCCGACACGCCCTTCTACGAACTGGAGGGCGGCACGGCCGTCCTCCCGGACGCCCTTCTGCGCCGCGTACGCGAGGAGGTGCGGTTCGACCGCCGGGTCACCCGCATCGAGTACTACGACCCCGACCGCCCCTCCCCGGACCTCCGGCACGCGGGGGAGAAGGGGCCGCACGTGTGGGTGGACACCGTGTCCGAGGGGCGGGGCGGTCCCGTCGTGCGCGAGCAGTTCACCGCGGACGCCGCCGTGGTCACCGTGCCGTTCTCCGGCCTGCGGCACGTCCAGATCGCGCCGCCGATGTCCTACGGCAAGCGCCGCGCGGTCTTTGAGCTGCACTACGACAGCGCGACCAAGGTGCTCCTGGAATTCAGCCGCCGCTGGTGGGAGTTCGGCGAGGCGGACTGGAAGCGCGAGCTGGACCGCGTCGATCCCGGGCTGTACGACGCCTACCGCACCGGCCGCGCCGCCTCGGACGGCCGTCTGCTCGGCGCGCACCCCTCGGTGCCCGACGGCCACATCACGCCCGGCCAGCGCACCCACTACGCGGCCAACCGCGCCCTCACCCGCGAACAGCCCGAGGCCGTCGACGTCGTCGGCGGCGGCTCGGTGTCGGACAACGCCAACCGGTTCATGTTCCACCCCTCCCACCCGGTCGCCGGTAGCGACGGCGGCGTGGTCCTGGCTTCCTACAGCTGGGCCGACGACGCCCTGCGCTGGGACTCCCTGGACGACGAGGCACGCTACCCGCACGCCCTGTGCGGCCTCCAGCAGGTCTACGGCCAGCGGATCGAGGTGTTCTACACCGGTGCCGGCCGCACCCAGAGCTGGCTGCGCGACCCCTACGCCTACGGAGAGGCCTCGGTGCTCCTGCCGGGTCAGCACACGGAGCTGCTGCCCGACATCCCCGTGCCCGAGGGCCCGTTGCACTTCGCCGGTGACCACACCTCCGTCAAACCCGCCTGGATCGAGGGGGCCGTGGAGTCCGCGGTGCGTGCCGCCCTGGAGGTCCACACGGCCTGACCCGTGTTCCGCCGGAGGTCCGTTACCTCCACGGGGACGCCGACCGCGGCGCCCGCGGCCGGCGTCCCCGTCGGGGACCCCGGCCGGCTTGGGCGAAGGCCGCGGGCATCCCGGGCGCCGGTCGGACCTCCCACCGCTTCCCCGCTGGTTTCTTCCACCGTTTCTTCCAGCGCTCCTTCCAGCCACGCCCGGCAGCATGGCGCGTGCCGTCAGAAGGACCGAGGAGGACGTCGTGGAGCGAGGGAAACAGAACGTCAGCCGCCGCGGGGTGGTCGGGGCAGCGGCTGCCGGGCTCGCCTGGGCGGGGGCGTCGGGCGTGGCCGGCGCCGCCGGAAGGCGGGCGGTGGAGCGGAGCGGCCGGTACGAGGGGAAGACCGTGCTGATCACCGGCGCCACCTCCGGGATCGGTCGGGCTGCGGCCATCGCGTTCGCCGCGGAGGGAGCGCGGGTGGGGTTCTGCGGACGACGGGAGCGGCTGGGCCGGTCGGTGGAGGCCGAGATCCGCGCAGCGGGCGGCGAAGCGACGTACATCCGCGCGGATGTACGCCGCCCCGATGAGGTGGAGGACTTCGTGGACCGGGTGGTGCGCACCTACGGGGGCCTTGATGTGGCACTCAACAACGCGGGGATCCAGAAGCCCTTCACCGACCTGCACGAGGTGACGGTCCAGGAGTGGGACGACGTGGCGCACACCAACATCCGTGGCCTCTTCCTGGCGCTCAAGTACGAGATCCCCCCTATGCGCCGGCTCGGTGGCGGCGTGATTCTGGTGACCGGTTCGTCCAACCAGTACGCCACCCGCCCCGGTCTCGGGTCCTACACGGCCGCCAAGAACGGGGTGAGCGGCCTGGTCCAGGCCGCCGCCCTCGAGAACGCCTCGTACAACATCCGAGTGGTCGCTCTCTCCCCGGGCATGACCGACACCCCGATGCTGGACGTCCACCGCCCGGCCGGCCTGACCGACGAGCAGTGGCAGCAGGAGAAGGCCCGGTTCGCGGCCCTGGGGGTCGACGGGTTCAAGCGTATGGCCCGGCCCGAGGAGATGGCGTCGGCGGCGCTGGCTCTGGCCTCGCCCGACTTCGCCTTCCAGACCGGCGCTTCGGTGCTCGTGGACGGCGGGCAGCTCGCCGGACTCTGAGCCGGCTGCCGGCGCGGTCCGCCGCCCCGGACGCGCTCCAGTCCCGCTGAGGGCCGCACGAGGCGGGGAGGGAGCGGCGCTGCGCGGCCGGGACTGCGGACCGGGGAGGCCGCCCGCCCGGCGCCGCGCGAGCGGGCGGCGCCGGGCCGGTGACCGTGCGGCGGAGCCCGGCGTGGCTCGCTACGCCTGATCGTCACGCACCGGTACCAGATCGAGAAGCCGCTCCGCGGCGGCCTCCGCGAGCGGGGTGAGCCGCTCGTGCACCGCGCGGAAGGTGTGCTCGGCGCGCTGCGCCGGCCAGTCGTCCGGCAGATGCTTCACCGGCAGCCGGGGGTCGCCGCGGATGATCCGCAGCCACTCGGCCTGGGCCCGCAGCCGCAGGGGAAGCGCGTCGTCCGCGTCCCGCGGCGACCGGCTCTCCCACGGTTGCCAGCGCCGTACGAACGCCTCGTAACGGTCCGCCAGCTCGCCCAGTTCCCAGGTCTCCTCGATCATGGCGCCGATGTCCGTTCCCGCGTCGGCGTGCGCGCGGAACACCTTCACATGGGCGGACAGGCCCAGCTCGGCCACCAGCGACGACACGTCGACCTCGCCGGGAGCGATCCACAGACCGTTGAACAGCGGGCCGAAACCGCTCCAGGTCAGCTGGGAGCGCAGGTCGTGGCGCTGGCGCTGCCAGGACTCCGGCAGGGAGAAACCCAGCAGGGTCCAGGTGCCGTCCCAGTGCCGGTTGACGGCGCCCGTGTGCCAGACGCGCCGCTCACCGTCGCGCAGCACGGCCGCCGAGCGCTCGGTCAGCCCGAAGTACATCCGGCGGCCCTCGCGCTGGCGGCGCAGCAGACCGCGGTTGACCATGCGGCTGAGCGTCGAGCGGGTCGCCTGCTCACCGACGCCCACGCGAGCGAAGACATCGATGACACTGCCGGAGTACACACACACGTCGCGTCCGAGCACCTGGTCGCCCAGGAACGTCAGCATCAGGGATTGGGGGCGCAGCGCTCCTTCAACACTCACACGGCCACCGTACCGCCGTTGATCAGCCGCTGACCTGGCCTCGGAGCGCGGTCGCCGGCCCGCACGGGAGCGGCGGGGGACCGCGCCCGCGACGGTGGCGGGCGAGCCGGCGGCTCCCTCGGCGCCGGCGGCAGCCGGGACGTGCCGCGGCGGCCGCTCCCGGGCACCGTCGCCGGCCACGCGCGCGCCGCCCGCGGGCGGCTGCCCGGGCCGCCCGCGGGCGGCCCGAGCCCCCTTGAGTAGCCTCCTGGAATGGCAAATTCCGATGTTACCGACGCCCTGGTGAGCGGGACGCACGTGCGCGAGGCCGTCGCTCACTGCGTCAGGACCCTTTCCGCCACCCCCTCGGCCGATGACTGGTCCGCCCTGGCCGGCGGCCTGGAGTGGACCTGCTGGGAGACCCTGGAACACCTCGCGGACGACCTGCTCACCTATGCGCTGCGCTTCGGGCTGGCGCGTCCGATGGATGTCCCGCGCGTGCCCCTGCGCATCTCCAGCGAACGCCCCGGCGGGCCGGCCAACGTCGTCTTCGGTGACCGAGCGGCGGGGCCCGGCGGGCTGCTGACCGTCGTCGAGGCGTGCGGCGGGCTGCTCGCGACCGCCGTGGACAACGCCGTTCCCACGACCCTGGCCCCGCATGTCTTCGGCGCCTCCGACCCGGAGGGGTTCGCGGCCATGGGCGTGGTCGAGACCCTCGTCCACACCTATGACATCGCCCGGGGACTCGGATACGACGGGGCGCCGCCCGAGGACTTGAGCCGGCGCGCTCTGGGGCGGCTGTTCCCCGACGTGGCCGTCACCGACAGCGCCTCGTCCACCTTGCTGTGGGCCACCGGGCGGATCGAGATGCCCGGCCGGCCCCGCCGGACCCACTGGCGCTGGTACGGGGAGCCGCTCGGGCGCAGGTCGTCCTGACCGCCGAGGAGACGAGCTCTCGCCGGTGGGCGGAACGCCGCGGCACGGGCATCGCTCCCTTCCCGCGAAGCGGCGCGCCCGCGGCCGGAGCCGAAGAGCGCTCGCCCGCGGCCGGAGCCGACGGGCGCCCGCCCGTGGCGGCAGCCGGGGGCGCCGGAAAATGGGTTGCCCGTCCGCCGGGACCGCGGCGAGTATCGGCCGAGAAAGATCGACATCGTTGCGAGGACCCATGCGCGTCACCCTTCCCACCACGGCAGGACGGATCCGCGGGAGACGGGAGGGCGAGGTCTCGGCGTTCCTGGGCATCCCCTACGCGGCGCCGCCGTTCGGCCCGCGACGGCTGCGGCCCCCCGTGGCGCCGCAGCCCTGGACGGGGGTACGCGACGCGCTCGTCCCCGGTCCCTCGGCGCCCCAGCCCGGCTACCTGCCCGCGATGGCCGGGCTGCTGGAGGAGGCCGCGCACCCGGGCGAGGACTGCCTGAACCTCAACGTGTGGACGCCGGCTCCGGGCCGCGCCGGGGGACGGCTTCCCGTCATGGTCTGGATCCACGGCGGCGCGTTCCGCAACGGGGCCGGTTCCCTGCCCTCCTACGACGGCGCGCGGCTCGCCGCCGACGGCGTCGTGTGCGTCACCCTCAACTACCGGCTCGGCGCGGAGGGCTTCCTGCTGCTGGACGACGGCACGGCCAACCTCGGCCTCCTCGACCAGATCGCCGCACTGGAATGGATCCGCGACAACATCGCCCGCTTCGGCGGCGACCCGGACAACGTCACCCTGTTCGGCCAGTCCGCCGGCGCCATCGGCATCACCGCGCTCATGACCATGCCCCGGGCCCGCGGACTGTTCCGCCGCGCGATCACCCAGAGCGGCGCCGGGCACCACAGTCATCCCCCGCACATCGCCCGCCGGATCACCGAGCGGCTGGCCGCCCTCGCCGGCACCGAGCCCACCCGCGACGGCCTGGCCGCCGTACCGCCCGAGCGGCTCATCGCCGCCGACCAGGCCCTGAGCCGCGAGATCGCACAGGCCGCCGATCCGGGCCGGTGGGGCGAATCGGCGGGCGGCGGCACCACCGTGCTGCCCGTCGTGGACGGCGCCTCCCTCCCCGAACGACCCGTCGACGCACTCGCCGACGGAACGGGCCGGGACATCGACCTGCTCACCGGCACCACCAGCGACGAGTTCCGCCTCTTCCTGGTGCCGCTGGGGATCGCCCCGCGGATCACCGACCAGGTCCTCCACGGCTTCCTCGCCGGACTCGGACTCGACCCCGCCGAGGCCCACGAGGTGTACGCGGCCGCCCGCCCCGGCGCGACCCCGGGCGACCTGCTGTCCGCGGCCATGACCGACCACGCCTACCGGATCCCGGCCCTGCGGGTCGCCGAGGCCCGCGCCGCCCACGGTGCGGACACCTTCGTGTACGAGTTCACGCGTCCCTCACCCGCTCTCGACGGCGCCCTCGGCGCCTGCCACATGGCGGAGGTCGGTTTCGTCTTCGGCAACCTCGCCGGCCCGCTCACCGGCCCCGGCGCCCCGCGCCGGCTCTCCGACACCCTGCGCGAGGCGTGGATCACCTTCGCCCGCACCGGCCGGCCCGGCACCGCGGGCGGCGTGCTGCCGCACTGGCCCGCCTACGCCGGACGGCGGTCCGTCATGCGCCTGGGCGCCGGTGACCCCGCCGTGTCCGAGGACCCGGCGGCCGACGAACGCCTGCTCTGGCAGAACCTGCGCGCGCCCGTACCCCGCGCCGCCTGAACCCCGCCGCCCCTCACCCGGAGAAACGACATGCCCGTCACCGCCCCGTCCGTACGGCCCGCGACCCTGGAGGACGTGCCCCGCTGTGTACGGACGCTGGCACGCGCGTTCGCGGACTACCCCTTCACCCGGCACGTCCTTGCCGCCGAGAACCACCAGGAACGGGTACGCCGCTGCCAGGAACTGTTCCTGGTCCGCGTCGCGATGCAATACGGCCGCTCCTGGGTCACCGAAGACTGCCTCGCCGTCGCCGCCTGGACCACCCCCGAGCACGACCCCGCACCCGCCTTCGCCGAGGTCGGACCCCTGGTCGCCGAGCTCGCCGGGGACCGGGCGGCGGCCTTCGAGAGCGCCGAGCGGGCACTGGCACCGCACCGCCCCGCCGACCCGGTGTGGTTCCTGTCCACGGTCGGGGTGGACCCCCGGGCCCAGGGCGGAGGCCGGGGCGCCGCGGTTCTCCGGCCCGGCCTGGACGCGGCCGAGCGCGCGGGATTCCCCGCCTTCCTGGAGACCTCCAGCCCGCGCAACGTGCGGTTCTACGAACGTCTCGGGTTCACCGTCACCGCAGAGGTCCCCCTGCCCGACGACGGCCCCCTCACCTGGTGCATGCTCCGGGAGCCCGGCCGCTGAAGCCGGCCGGCGCCCCGGTGGCCAGTCGACCCCCGCGGGGCCGGGCCCGCACGCGCGGGCCGGCCGGCCTCTCCTCGCGCCGGCCGGACCCGCGCGGGCCCGACCCGGAGCGAACGATGCCCGGCCGGGCCGTGTTTCGCCGGCCGTTCAGCTCGACATACCGGCGAACATGCCGGGCTCGTAGGAACCCCCCGGGTTGTGCACGATCACGTTCATCCGGGTGGCCGCGTTGATCAGGGCGACCAGGCAGACCAGCGCACCGACCTGGTCGTCGTCGTAGTGCTTGCGCACCTCGGCCCAGGTCTCGTCGGACACGCCGTGGTCGCCGAGCCGGGTGCCCTCTTCGGCGAGCGCCAGCGCGGCCCGCTCGGCCTCGGTGAACACGGTGCTGTGGCGCCAGGCGGCGACCAGGCTGAGCCGGAGCGCGGTCTCACCGGCGGCCGCGGCCTCCTTGGTGTGGACGTCGACACAGAAACCGCAGCCGTTGATCTGGCCGACCCGCAGTTCCACCAGCTCCCGCAGGGTCTTCGGGAGTGACGACTGTTCCAGGGGCAACGAGGCGTTGTAGAACCGCTTGGCGACCTTCGCGGCGGTCGGGCTGTCGAACAGGTTGAAACGGGCTTCCATGATCGCGTCCTCACTCGTGGAGTTGCCTGCCGCGCGGATCGTCCGCGGCGTCCTGACGAACACGAGATGCCGGCCGTCCGCACCTTGTGACAGCACGGTGATGTGACGTAGGACACCGGCCATGGGTGTCACAGCGCGGCTGGGACCGGCGTCTTGTGCGTGACACGGTCGAGAGCGAACAGCGGGAGCCGGCTATGAGCGAGCACAGCGAGCGGACAGAGAACACGGCCGGGCCGCGCGCTCGGGACGGCCGTATGGACGCCGCTACCGAGGCGTTCGTCGCCCACCGCAACCTGCTGTTCACCGTCGCCTACGAGATGCTCGGCTCCGCCGCCGACGCCGAGGACGTCCTCCAGGAGACGTGGCTGCGCTGGGCGGGCGTCGACCTCCGCACGGTGCGGGACCAGCGTGCCTACCTGGTCCGGATGACCACCCGCCAGGCGCTCGGCCGACTGCGCACGCTCCGTCGCCGCAAGGAGTCCTACGTCGGCCCCTGGCTGCCCGAACCGCTGCTGACCGCGCCCGACGTGGCCGAGGACGTCGAACTGGCCGACAGCGTCTCGATGGCGATGCTGCTGGTGCTGGAGACGCTCGCCCCGACCGAGCGGGCGGTGTTCCTGCTGCGCGAAGTGTTCGATCTGGAATACGACGAGATCGCGGGGGCCGTCGACAAGAGCCCGGTCGCGGTCCGCCAGATCGCGCACCGGGCACGGGCCCACGTCGCCGCGCGCCGGCCGCGCGGGACCGTCTCCCCGGCCGAGACCCGCGGTGCCCTCGAGGCGTTCCGAGGGGCGGTCGAAACAGGCGATGTGCAGCGCCTGCTCGACATGATCGCGCCAGACGTCGTCCTGCTGACCGACGGTGGCGGGATAGTACAGGCCGCACTGGCGCCCATCGTGGGCGCCGACAAGGTGGTCCACGTGCTGGGCGGGATCGACGCCGCGGTGTCGCTGCGGCCGGCACAGGTCAACGGCTACCCGGCGCTCACCGTCCGGCTGGGCGGCAAGGTCGACACCGTCCTGGCGGTGCGCATCGACGACGGCCTCATCACCGGGCTCTACGCCGTGCGCAATCCCGAGAAGCTGTCACGCGTCGACCGCGAGACCACGGTGAGCCGCTGAGCCGTAGACCGCTTTGCCGGGCGGGCCGCCGGCCGGCCGCCGCCGTTCTCGGCGGGTTCCGGCAGGACACACAGGTCCCGCCGGACCGGACGCCCCCTGCCCGGCGCGGCCTGACCAGCGATCAGGTGATCGTCCGGGACATCACTAACCGATCCGCTGCATCGCCTTCCGGTGCCGTTCCGCCATGGCGGCACCGGACTCGCGGCGGGCCATCCTGCGCAGGACGGACGGTGCGAGGAGCAGCCCGGCGACCGCCCAGGCACCCAGTACGCCCGCTGTCTCCAGATGCCGCCAGGATTCACCGATCTCGGCGGCGACCGCTTCGGCCGGCAGCAGCGCGGCCCGCAGACCGAGGCCGAGCCAGTACACGGGGAAGATCTGCCCGACGGTCTGCAACCACTCGGGCAGCTTCGACAGAGGGAAGTAGATCCCGGAGATCACGACGAGTCCCATCACCGGGAGCATCAGCAACCCGATGGTGCGCGGACTGTCGACGAGTGAGCCGATGACGGCGCCCATCGGCAGGGTTGCCAGGAGACCCAGCGGCACCACCCACACCAGCGTCAGCAACGCTTCGCCGCCCTGCCGGGCAACCCCGTCCACGAGGAACACGCCCACGGCGAAGGGGAGTGCCATGGAGACGAGCGCCGTCCCCGACACCAGGATGATCTTTCCGACCAGGTGGCCGACCATGCCGTGAGGCACGGCCTTGGCCCGCAGCAAGGTGCCGTCCTCACGCTCGGTCGCGAGCAACTGCGCCGTGGTCATCATCCCGGTGAAGGCGAGCGTCATCCCCAGCATGCTCGGCAGCATGAACGCGCCGGCCGAGATGCCGGCGCCCTTCAGCGATTCGTCCCTGACCAGGAACAGCGGCACGATGAGCAGAACCGTCCAGAGGACATACCCGAACACGTCCTGGCCGGAGGTGAGGGTCTGCCGGAGTTCCGTCCAGCCGCGACGCACCCCTATCCCAGCCGCGTACCACACCGGACTCATCGCGATTCCTCCCCGAAAGCGGGTGCCGGCCGTTCGCCGGGGGCGTCCTTCGCCTCCCACTCGCGCACCATCGTGAGATAGGTCTCTTCCAGGCTCGCCCGGCGTACTTCCAGCCCGCCGATCGCCTCGCCGTGTTTCTCGAACAGGCGACGGACGAACCGGGTGGGTTCGGCCGTCGCCTGCTCGAAGGACCGACCGTCCCGGTTCCAGCGCACGGTGGCCTCGGCCGACGCCTGCCGGGACAGCTCCTCGGCCGCGCCATCGGCCACGATCCGGCCACCGGCCAGGATGAGGATCCGGTCGGCGAGCTTCTCCGCCTCGGCGAGGTCGTGTGTGGTCAGCAGAACGGTGGTGTTCTCGTCCGCGAGTCCGCGTACCAGGCCGTGGAACTCGTTCCTGGCCTCCGGGTCGAGACCTGCCGTCGGCTCGTCCAGGAACAGCAGCTCGGGCCTGCCCACGATGCCGACGGCGACGTCGAAACGCCTGCGCTGCCCGCCCGACAGGGTCCCCACGCGCTTGTCCGCCTGCTCGGTCAGCCCCACGGCGGCGATCAGCTCGTCGACGTCCCATGGCCGCCGTACGAGGGCGGTGGAGTACGGCACGTAGTACGAGCCGAGATGGGCCAGCAGTTCCCGCACCCGCCACTTGCCGTGGTCGCGCCAGGACTGCAACACGATGCCCAGGCGCGCACGCCACCGCTCGTCCCCGCGAGCCGGATCGGTGCCGAGGACGGTCACCTCACCGGCCGAGCGCATCCGGAAGCCTTCCAAGACCTCGATCGTGGTCGTCTTGCCCGCGCCGTTCGGGCCGAGCAGTACGACGACTTCGCCTCGCCGGGCCGTGAAGCCGACCCCCTTCAGGACGTCCTGGCTGCGGTAGCGCATCCGCAGATCCCGTACGTCGATGACCGTGTCGCTCTCTGGCGGCGGGCTGCTCCCCACCCCGGACAGAGCGTGAGCGGTCGTCATCGGTGTCCCCCGTCCATCTCGTGGTCCGTCCTCTGGGATCAGGGGCCGAAGGCAGTCCTGCGTCCGTGGCCATCGGACGTGTCTACGGCTCGCGGATGCCGGTGCCGCCTGGCAGCACTCGTTCAGGCCCTCCCCGGCGAACACACTACCGAACGGCTCAGGTGCCTCGTGCTGGTGCCGTTCGTTCTTCCGTTCCAGGCGCCCGTTCCAGACGGTCGGTGTTTGTGCTGTTCAGCGGCTGTCTCCGCGTTCCAGCGTCCCGGGATGCCGGTGGGTGGTGGCGGGTGGGACGGATCACCGCACAGGCTGGGGCCGTCTCAGCGACCCGCTGACGATCCCGGTTCCCGCACGGAGGTTTCCCATGCGTTCACGTCTTGCTCCCCGCTCCGCCCGCCTGGCCGTCACCGTCGCCGCCGCCGCGGCCCTGACCACCACGACCGCCGCGACCGCCCTCGCCGCCAGCGGCGACATCGTGCGCAAGAGCGACGTGGGACAGGCCTGCGGCACCAACGACCTGTCGTTCACGCTCAGCCCGCAGAAGGAGGCCGGCGGCTACTTCCTCATCACCGCCAAGGCCCTGCCCGGCATCACCTGCTACCTGGAAGGCACCTTCCCCTCCGCCGGTTTCGGCTCCGCCGCCGACACCCACGTGACCCCCCTCGAGCAGGGCGTGAGCGAGACCATCAAGCTTTCCGGCTCCACCGCCGCCTACGCCGGGATCAGCCCCAAGAGCACCAACACCAACGACGGCAGGCAGTTCAGCCAGCTCATCGTCGCCGTCGCCGGATACGAGGCCGATGCCGTCGCCTTCCGACTCTCCGAGCCCGTCCTGGTCGACAAGCCGGTGGCCACCAACTGGCACACCGACCCCGCCGACGCCGTGCCCTACACCGACTGATCAGCCGGTCCACCGCCGGGCCCCGCCCCGCAGGGCCTGTCGGTTCATCCGGGGTCTGATGACTTCGCCCTGCCGCATGCGGCAGGGCGAAGTGGTGTGAGGTGGCTGGTGCGGGTTCTTCACGAGGCGCCAAATAAATTTAAAATAGGGGGAATTGAGGTCGACGGGGGACAGTGATGGGCGAGGATGTGACGCTCGGGCACGTTGTGCTGATTACTCTGCTCTGCTGGTCGGCCTACGGGCTGTTCGTCCGGATCCGCGGGGCTGTGCACCGGAGGGGACTCCCGGAGCCGTCGCTAGATCCCGGCCAGCTGGAGTCGTATCAGGGGCAGGCGTTCCGCGAGATCTGCCGACGGGCAGTGGGTCCAGGACCGAACGTGGTGATGACGGACTATTTCGCTCAGCGGGGATGGAACCGGGCGGACGCCATGCTCATCCTGGCCGAGCCGCTCAAGCACAAAATGATCAGGATCAGTGGTTGGCGGTTCGGCGAGTACAGCGTGACGCGCAAGGGCTGGTCCGAGTACGAGCGCAGGTTCATATGGATGGGAGGCGAAGGAGTGCACATCTCCTCTGCGTCGGGTGGCTTCGTCGTGGCAAACGTCCACAGCCCTCAAGCCGTGGCCCACGGCGGTCACGGCAACCGAGCGAACGCGTCTGACATTCCCCACCAGCGGCTGATCGACGCGCTGCGCGCGGACGCGGCCACCGCGACGTCCGATGAGGCGGTGCGGGCGCGGGAGTACGCCGACGACCTGGCCTCGGCCGTCGACGCGCAGGACGCCGACGGGGCGGGCCGCATCCTCGGAAGGATCAACGCCCTCCTGTCCACGGCCACAGCCGCCTTCACCCTGACCCGCAGTCTGCTGCCTCCCGGCTCGTAGGCGGATCAGATCCCGGTCGCGGTCTTCCGGAGCCACGGCGTCTGGCCGCTCGCGGCTCCGCGAACCGCGGGGTGGCGGTCAGTTCCGGCCCGGGATCTCGGCATCACGAGGGCGACCGGGTCGGCGAGGTCGGCGATCCCCAGATCACTCCGCCACGTCGACATGAGCGTTCTCTTCCGGCTGGTCGGCCTTGTCCTCCTTCGGCAGGCCCAGGTCACCGCACTGGTTGGCAGGCGCGGAAAACGGCACCGCCGCCAACGTCGCGGTGACGACGCCGTCCGTCCGCCCGGTCACCCCCCGGGGAGCGTTCGATTCCTCCACGTTGAGACAGCGGTTGCCGCTCGCGCTGTTGCCCGCGCCGATGATCGTCGTGGCTGCGGCGCCGCCAGCCCCGGCGACAGCGGAAGCCACCAGACCAACCACCGAACCCGCAACGATCACAGCACTCCTGGCGACATCGGCCATGCCGTTTTCCTCCTGTTCCGTCTGTGGACACGCGTGTTCCGCCAACGACGAGACCCGCCCCGGAGTTGGCACCGCACCAGCAAGGCCACCGCAAAGGATGAAGCGTCAGCCGGCCACCGTCTCCGCCGAGTCGAACGCGACCCGGACGGGACGCCGCCCGGCGCCGGATGAGCGGCGCGCGGTCCCAGTCGATCAAGCCTGCTGCCCTGTCCCCGTACCACGGACAGCCGAATCCCTTCGTGCCCACGCCGTTGACCCTCCGCGTTGCGCGGTATTAGCTGTCCCCGGCCTCGCGCGTCCGGGGCCATGGGCTGTGTCGCGAGGGGGAGAGATGCGGTGTGTGAGGCGGGCTGCCGCCGTGGCGGCGATATTAGGGAGCTGCGCGACGGCGCTGCCCATGACCTCGGCGGAAGCCGCGGGTGAAGGGCGCCGGCCACGCACCAGTCTGGTGAGTACCGCGGTCGACGGGACTGGCGGGGATTCCGACTCGGGAACTCCCCGGATCAGCGCGAACGGGCGGTATGTCGCCTTCGACTCCTGGTCGGCGAATCTGGTGCCGGGCGACACCAACGGCGTCAACGACGTCTTCGTCAAGGACCGGCGGACGGGAGCGATCGAGCGGATCAACGTGGCGAGCGACGAAACCCAGGCCGACGTCTCCTCCATCGCGTTCTCGATCAGCGGGAACGGACGGTACGTCGCGTTCGACTCGCTTGACGGCGACCTGGTTCCGGGGGACACCCCCGACAGCGAGGACGTCTTCATCCGCGACCGCCGGACCGGGCGCACGGAGACGCTCATCGGGCCCGGTCCCGAGGGAAGCTTCACCTACGCCCCGTTCATCAGCCCCGACGGACGCTATGTGGCCTTCACCTCCAGCCGCTCCGACCTGGTGGCCGGGGACACCAACGGCGAGTCGGACGCCTTCGTCCACGACCGGTGGAAGAAGACCACCCGGCGCGTGAGCGTCGCCACTGACGGCACCGAGGGCACGGGCCGGTCCGCGAGCGAGGCGATCAGCGCGGACGGGACCAGGATCGCCTTCACGAGTGCGCGACGCCTCGGCGCCGGCACCGGCGCGGAGGAGCCCGGGACGGATCTGAAACGCCCGCGGTCCCGGTACTTCTACGTCCATGACACCCGGACCGGCCGGACCACACCGGCGGTGGTGGACCTCGACGGCGAGGAGACGGCGCTCAACGGCGATGTCGGTCTCAGCCCGGACGGACGCTACGCGCTCTTCTCCTCCCCGTACGCGAACCTGGTGCCGGGCGACACCAACGGCGCGAGGGACCACTTCGCCAGGGACCTGACCACCGGTGTCACCCGGCGTCTCGCCGCGGCCCACGACGGCTCCGAGCCGAACGACGACTCCGGCACCAGCCGCCCCCACCTCAGCGCCGACAACCGCTACGCGGTCTTCACCTCCACCGCCTCCAACCTGGTGCCGGGCGACACCAACGGCATGGCCGACGCCTTCGTGCGAAACCTGCGCACCGGTGACGTACAACGGGTCGATGTCGCCGACGACGGGACGCAGTCCAACGCAGGGGCAGGCTTCCTCAGCGCCGACGCCTCCGGGCGCACCGTGTCCTTCGACAGCGGCGCGGACAATCTTGTGCCCGGCGACACCAACGGCCGTACTGACGTCTTCGCACGCAGCCTGGGCTGACAGACATCTCTGTCCCGGTGGGCGTGTTCCCGGGATGTGACGAACATCGAACGCCGCCCACTCGGTGCACCAGGGCGCGCGGGCAGGTCCGGGCACGTCCGCGTTCGGGGTCCGGCGGCATCCGGTCGTAACCGGACAGTGCCTGATCGACGGGGGTGGAGACGGGGAGGCCGGCGCCGGCCGGAAGTCCGGGATGTCCGGTTCGCCTCCGTGCCCGGTCACGTCCTCTGGCAGGCAGGCCCACTCCGCCGCGGAGCCGAGGCAGAGCCGGGCGCCGGCCGCGACAGCCCGTCCGGCGCGGAAGCCCGGTGGCGCAGCCCGCGTGCCAGTTCCTCGTGACCGAGCCGCACGGCCTGGACGCCGTCCGTGTCGAGGTCGCCGAGGGCGAGCAGCCCTCGGGCCGGCGCATCGACCACGGCGATCCGCTCGCGGGTCCGGAAAGGGCGTTCGCCGGGTGAGCCGATCGCGTGCCGGACCAGGTGTTCCGCGAGCTTGTGCACGTCCTTCTCGCCGGCGTGCGCTTCCGCGCGGTACTGGGCGCGACCAGGACCGCGCGCCGCCCACCGGCCGCGGCTCTTCGTGCCCTGCCGTCGTTTGAGCCTCCCCGGGGAGGAAACCCGCCGCGGGACGGCGAGGGTCGCGTGCCGGAGCGGAGGCGGCTGCATGAAGAAGACGTGGTGGACGGTGCCGGTGGTCGGCGCGGGCGTCGTCGCGGCACGGAGGGCCTGGCCCGCCGGTTCGCGTTCCGACGGGCGGCCCGACGACCGGTGGCTGACCGTGACGGTCAACCGGCCGGTCGACGAGGTCGGGTCCGGCGAGAAGCCGCCCCCGCCCCTGGACCGGTTCGGCGAGTCGATCGACGTACGCATCCGGCCCGCACCCGGCGACCGGGGCACGGAGCTGGCCGTACGGCCGGCGGATCGAGAGGTACGGGAACGGTCGTCCTCAGTGCCCGCGCGGCTGTCCGGCCAGGACCCCCGTCAAGAACTGCGGCGCGCGCTGCGCGAGGCCAAGGCCGTACTGGAGGCCGGGGAAGTCCTCCATGCCGACACACCGCCGACGACCCGCCCGACCCCGGCCGGCAAACTGCTCGGGCTGATCAGCCGTCGTTCCGGCGGGGAGGGAGTGCTGTGAAGGCGCTGTGCTGGCAGGGCGTGAACAAGCTGTCCGTCGAGAACGTCCCCGACCCCGAGCTCCACAACGACCAGGACATGATCGTGCGGCTCGTCGCGGGCACGACCTGCGGTTCGGACCTGCACCTCATCGGCGGGTACATCCCGGCCATGCGCGCCGGAGACGTCATCGGGCACGAATTCGTCGGGGAGGTCGTGGAGACCGGCCCCGGCGTACGCCGCCACCAGGTGGGCGACCGCGTCGTCGTCTGCTCGTTCGTGGGGTGCGGGCGCTGCTGGTACTGCGCGAACGACCTGTGGTCCCTGTGCGACAACACCAACACCAACCCGGGCATCGGACAGGCCCTGTTCGGCTACGAGACGGCCGGCATCTTCGGCTACTCGCACGCCATGGGCGGCCTGCGCGGCAGCCACGCCGAGTACGTCCGGGTCCCCTTCGCCGATTACGGCGCCTTCCGCGTCCCCGACGGGATCGACGACGTCAGCGCCCTCTTCGTCTCCGACTCGGTGCCCACCGGATGGATGGGCGCCGACCTCGCCGGCGTCGGACCCGGCGACGTCGTCGCCGTCTGGGGCTGCGGCGCGGTGGGGCAGATGGCGGCCCGCGCGGCGAGCCTGCTCGGCGCGGAACGGGTCATCGCCATCGACCGCATCCCCGAGCGGCTGGCCATGGCCGAGCGGTACGCGGGCTGCGAGACCATCGACTACACGACCACCAACGTCGCCGCCGAGCTGCGCGAGCGCACCGGCGGACGCGGCCCGGACGTGTGCATCGAGGCGGTGGGCATGGAGGCCCACAGCGACGGCCCCATGCACCTGTACGACCAGGCCAAACAGCAGCTGCGGATGCAGAGCGACCGGCCCACCGCGGTGCGCCAGGCCATTCACGCCTGCCGCAAGGCCGGCACCGTCTTCATCCTGGGCGTCTTCGCCGGCGCCGTCGACAAGTTCCCGCTCGGCGCCGTGATCAACAAGGGGCTGACCGTACGCGGGGCGCAGATGCACGGCCAGCGGTACATCCCCATGCTGCTGGAACGCCTGGCCTCCGGTGAACTTCAGACCGCACACCTGGCCACCCACACCGTGCCCCTCGACCAGGCTCCGAAGGCGTACGACATGTTCAAGCACAAGACCGACGGCTGCGTCCGCACCGTCATCCGGCCCTAGGCGTGCTGTCCCGGGACCCCGATTCAGAAGGCCGGCAGGGGGGCGCTTCGCCGTCCGGAGGAGGAAACGATGCCACCGAACACGGAAACGGCGGGCGACGACGCGCTCGATGTCCATTTCATCGGCAACGCCACCGTGCTCCTGCGGTACGGGCGGATCAGCCTCCTCACCGACCCGAACTTCCTGCACCGCGGGCAGTACGCCTACCTGGGATACGGACTGCTCAGCCGGCGCCTGACGGAACCGGCCGTCGACGTGGACGAGCTCCCCCGGCTCGACGGCATCGTGCTGTCGCACCTGCACGGCGACCACTGGGACCGCAGGGCCCGACGGCGGCTGGACCGCACGGTGCCGATCCTCACCACACCGCACGCCGCGCGCCGGCTGAAGGTGGTGCACGGCTTCCACCGCACGGCGGGATTGCGCACCTGGCAGGCGCTCACGCTGCGGCGCGGCGGGTCGCAGGTGAAGATCACGGCCCTGCCGGGCCGGCACGCCGGTCACAGACTGCTGCGGGGACTGCTGCCGCCGGTGATGGGGAGCATGCTGGAATTCGGCCCGTCCGGCGGCCCGGTCGGACTGCGGCTGTACATCTCGGGGGACACCCTGGTCTACGACGGCCTCGATGAGATCGCCGCCCGCTTCCCGGCCGCCGACCTCGCCGTCCTCCACCTGGGCGGCACCCGGCTCCCCGGGGGCTTCCTCGTCACCATGGACGGCGCGCAGGGCGCGGAACTCGCGCGGCGCCTCGACCCCCGCCTCCTTCTGCCCGTGCACTACGGCGACTACACGGTGATGCGCTCCCCGCTGGCCGAGTTCCTCGCCGAGGCCGGCAGGATCGGGCTGGGCGACCGGATCATCCACTGCCGCCACGGTCAGCGTGCCCGTCTGGCCTGCGGCCCCGGAGCCGTGCCGGTGGTGGTCTGACCGTGGTCGCGTGGGTAGCCGGCCGGCCTCTTCGCGGCGAAGGCGGTCAGCGGTCACCCCGTGAAGCCCGTACCGCCTTTCGCGCCGGCCGGCACCTCTCTCGACGCACCCCACGCCCACGAACCGGCTCGGTTGCGCCCTTCACCGCCGGAGCCGGTGCCGGGTGCCGTACCGGGCCGGGAGCGGAGGACTGCGAAGAACGCCGCCGCGGCCCTCGAGCCGGGCGGCATCCTGGTCGGTGGCGCAAGCCCTCACGGAGATTCTTCCCGAGAGGAGCCTTCCCGCGTATGACGGCCGGGGCCGGGGCGCTCGTCCTCGCTCCGGGCCGCCCGCTCCCGGCGCGGCGTCCCTTCCTCTTCCTCTTCCGGGTGCACATCCTTTTCGCCCGTGACCTGCTCCAGCGGGTGGGACAGCTTGTCCTCGTGCGGACTGGTCATGTCGGTTCCTTCCATGGTCGAGCCCGTCCGTCCCCCTCACCCCCGTGTATCCGATCGCCTCAGTGTCAAGCGCACACGTGTGTAGGGTGGGACATAGGTGGTGAATGCCGCGCCGGTGGGGTGACGGCGAGGGTGCCGGCAACGGCCGCGGCCGCGCCGCTCCCCCGAACCCCCGTCGCCCCCGCCGGCACCACACACGACATGACGCCGACCACGGGGGCCCGTGCCCCGCGAAGGGCGGAGCGGTGAGCGCTGACCACGTGTACGACAGGAGCACCGAGATCACCCAGTGGCTTCTCGAGACCGAGTCACTGGAGGACTTCTTGCAGTCTCTCGCCGAGGCCGCCCTGGAGGTGGCCGGCGTGGAGGGCACCGGGGTGACCCTGGAACGCGACGGGCGTCCCCTGACGGTGGCGAGCGCGGGCCCGCCGGCGCCGAAGCTCGACGAGAAGCAGTACGGCCAGAACGACGGCCCGTGCCTGCGCTCCCTGCGCACCGGCCAGGAGATCGTCGTGCACGACATGCTGAGCGAGGAACGCTGGGGCGACTACCCCGCCTACGCCGCGGCCTGCGGTATCCGCTCCTCCCTCTCCCTGCCGATCGCCGCGCGGACCCCCACCGCGGGAGCTCTCAACCTCTACGCCACCGCGCCCGACGCGTTCCACAACCTCGGTCTGGACGCCGTGCGCTCACTGGCCGCCCAGGCCACGGGCGGTGTCGCGCTGGCTCAGCGCATGTTCGCCACCCAGGAGTTCGCCGACCAGATGCGGACCGCGATGAAGTCGCGCAGTGTCATCGACCAGGCTCTCGGGGTGATCATGGGCCAGCGCCGCTGCACCGCCGACGAGGCCTTCGCCATCCTGCGGACCGCCTCCCAGCACCGCAACGTCAAGCTCCGCGACTTGTGCACGGAACTCATCACCAACCTCACCGGCCGGCCGCCCAGCCCTCCCGACATGGGCCCCGGCTCCTGACGCTACGGTCGCGCCGCGCGGGCGTACACGAACGGTGAGGGAGCCGAGCGGTGCCGATGCGAGCCTCCGTTTCCTCGGCGGAACCCGGTGCATGCCACATCCAGTACGGGGCACGTTGACTGGGCACCCAACCCCACATGGCCTCGGATCGGAGACTGCGATGCTGACGCACACCCTCGAGCACGGCGTTCTGGTCATCACGGTGGGCCGGGACCCGGGAATCGACGGGCGGGCCGCGCTGTCCACCCAGATAGCCCACCTGATCGAAGCCCATGCCCCCACACCGGTCGTCATCGACCTCACCGACCGGGCCGCGAGCATCGCCACCGTCAGCGCCGTGCTCCGTGCCCACCAGCTGTGCGGCCGCCAGGGCGTGACGATGTCCGTCGTCACGCGGAGCGCCCGGCTGCGGCGTCTGCTGGAGAGCGACGCCGACGCGGCCTGCTCCCGTCTGACCCTCCACACCCGGAGAGACGCGGCCGTCGCCGCCTGCTTCACCCCGGCGGCCTGAGCGGACCGCGCCCCCGTCACGGCGAGGGCGGTCCCGGCCCCCGCGCGGACTGTCCGTCCACCGGGGGCCGGGACCGCCCTCGCCCGCGTGCCGACGCCGCAGCGGACCGGCGAACGTCAGGGCAGTGGCGTCCCGCCGGTCGCGTTGAGGATCTCCGCGGTGACGAAGCTCGCCTCCTGGGAGGCCAGGTAGACGTACGCGGGGGCCAGCTCGGCCGGCTGGGCCGGCCGGCCCAGCGGACTCTGCTTGCCGAACTCCGCCGTGTCCGGCAACGTCGAGGGAATGAGCGGCGTCCACACCGGACCCGGCGCCACCGCGTTCACGCGGATCCCGCGTTCGGCGACCATCTGGGCGAGCCCCTGGGTGAACGTGACGATCGCGCCCTTCGTCATCGCGTAGTCGAGCAGATGCGGGCTCGGCTGGTACGCCTGCACCGAAGTCGAATTGATGACGCTCGCACCCCGGCCCATGTGCGGCAGGGCGAACTTCGTCAGCCAGAACATGCCGTAGAGGTTCGTCCGCATCACCCGGTCGAACTGCTCGGTCGTGATCGCCTCGATGCCGTCCGGCTGTGCCATCTGGTAGGCGGCGTTGTTCACCAGGACGTCGATACGCCCGAATTCCGCGACGGCCCGCTCGATCAGCGCCCGGCAGTTGTCCTCCTCCCGGATGTCGCAGGAGACGGCCACCGCCTTGCGGCCCGCGTCCTCCACCAGGCGTGCCGTCTCCCGTGCCTCGCCCTCCTCCGCGTCGAGGTGGGTGAACAGCACGTCGGCGCCCTCACGGGCGAAGGCCAGGGCCACCGCACGGCCGATGCCGGAATCCCCGCCCGTGATGACCGCCTTGCGGCCCTCCAGACGGCCCGAGCCCCGGTAGGAGTCCTCACCGTGGTCGGGCGGCGGGTCCATCGGCCCGGTCCAGCCCGGATGCGCCTGGTCCTGCTGCGGGAAGTCGGGGCGGGGGTGCTGAGTGGTGGGATCCTGCTGTGTGTGCTGGTCGTCCGCCACGTCGGCCTCCTGTCTCTTGAGTGATCCGGGCGGACGACCGGGTTCCCTGATCACGCCGGATGAAAAGCTCCTCAGCCCTGCCCCCGGACGGCCCGCCCGGTCAGCGGGCGAGGCACCTCCGCGGCCGGTCGGCGAGCAGGCGCCCGGTCCAGCCAGGCAGGCGGACGCTCCGTCGGGCGCGACCGGCCGTCGGGCGTCGGGTACGACCGGCGGGGCGGGGCGTCGGGTACGACCGGCGGGCCGGCGAGCTGGGGGGCACGCGGGATGCCTCGGCGTCCGCTCACCGTCCGCCCCGCCACGCACCCGACAGGACCGGGCACAGCATGTCGGGTGCGACAGGGGGCGCGCCACCTAGCGTGGTGGTCACAAGAAGGAAGGGGACCGGGGCGTGCTGGAGCGGCTCAACCAGGCCATGGAACACATCGAGCGCCATCTCGACCAGTCCATCGACGCGGCGGAGCTGGCGCGCATCGCGGCCACCTCGGAGTACCACCTGCGTCGGATGTTCTCCGCACTCGCGGGCATGCCGCTGTCGGAGTACGTCCGGCGGCGACGGCTCACCGTCGCGGGTGCCGAGGTGCTCGCGGGTGACGAGAGGCTGCTGGAGATCGCGCTCCGCTACGGCTACGGCTCGGGAGAGGCGTTCGCACGCGCGTTCCGCGCTCTGCACGGTGTAGGGCCGGGAGAGGCCCGCCGCACCGGTGCCGCGCTCGTCTCCCAGCCCCGGCTGACCTTCCGCCTCACTCTCGAAGGGAGCAGCAGCATGCGATATCGCGTTGTGAACAGGCCGGACTTCAGCGTCGTCGGCCTCAAGGCAAGGGTGCCTCTGGTGCACACCGGGCCCAACCAGGCGATCATGGACTTCGTCCGCGGGATCGACTCGCAGGTCCTGGAGGGCTTGAAGGGCTTGCAGAAGTTGTCGGACCAGGAGCCGCAGGGCATCGTCGCGGTCTGCGACGACCTGGACCCGAGCCGTGCCGAAGGCACCGAACTCGACTACTACCACGGCGTCATCACGTCCGCACCCGCACCCGCTCCCGCACCCGAGGGCACGACGGTCCTGCCGGTATCGGCAGGAACCTGGGCGGTCTTCACCACCTCGGGGCCCGCGCCGCAGGCCATTCAGCTGATGTGGCGGGACGTATTCACCGAGTGGTTCCCCGCGAACCCGTACCGCAGCCGCCTCGGTCCGGAGATCCTGCGGACTCGCCTGTCACCGGACGGGACCGAAGCCGACGCCGAGTTGTGGCTTCCGGTGGAGCGCGAGCAGGGCTGAGCTGTATTCGTGGGGAGTAGGGGGAGTAGAGGGGGTGGTGTTGTGGGTGGGGTGGTGGTGGATGGTCAGGAGGGTCATGGGGGCTTCTTCCGCGGGGTCGTCGGTGGGTGGACGGGCGGGAGTGC
>NZ_JBFAWY010000046.1:0-50758 GCF_040680575.1 Streptomyces sp. NPDC052020 | reverse complement strand
GGGTCCGGGCAGCCGCAGCGGGACCGTCCCCGCGAGCCGGCCGTCACGCCCGGAACTACGGGCCACTGCCATCGAGTCGCGAAGGTCAGGGCCGCGCTGATCGACTCAGGCTTCCCGTCCCTTCGCTGGGACAGGAGCCTGCGTCGCCTTCCGAGGATCTCGCGCATGAGCGCTCGTTCCTTTCCGTTGCACGCCTGGCAACACCGTGGTCCACATCACACCATGCGTCGATCTCTTCACTGTGCGTACCTGCTGGCGCATCACACCCCCGCGGCGGGCAGGGGACACCCCTCCGGGCCGAGCATGGACTGCGTCCGCGGCCACGGGTCCGTGCCGGTTCCATCAAAAGCACGGGCGTGGCGCGGGGGTGGCGAAGTCCGGCGTTTTGCCGTCGCGCGAATTTCTCTCCGCCTCCGCCACGGGAGGTTGGGGCACGGTCGTCGTGGTTAAGACGCCCGGGTCCGCCGCCAGGTTCCGGGTGGTACCCACCACCCCTGGTCTTCACCGAGTACGTACCCATCACGACCGCTGTGACGCTCTGTGGAGCACCCCCAGTCGACCGCAACAAGACGTCCTCTCGGGCAGTTTCAAGCCAAATTCGTTTCTCTGCAAGGGGGTCGGACCACACCTCGCTCACCTTCCCCGGACACCAGGAATCCTCGCAGGACAATGCTGGACATCTCCTCACGAGTGCGTGTACATGTGGAGACACTGCTAGCGGCGCAGAAGACATGGGGGTTTGCGATGCTTTTCAGCAGTACGCACCGGCCGGAAAGCCGGTTGCCATGAACGCCCCGCACCCTCCGAAAGTGGCCGGAATCGATTCGACGGTTCCGGCGCCCGCCCACACTGTCGCGTCCGCCGCCGGCACCGCCCCGGTCTGTCCGCGCCCCGCCCCGGCCGCCCCCGGCGCCCTCCTCCAGGACCGGCTGGCCGGCTGGGTCTCCGACCTCACGACCCTGCACGAGCTCACGGAACGCCTGGCGCGCACCGGCACGCTCGCCGAGGCCCTGCATGAGGTGCTGCGCGCGGGCTCCGCCCTGGTGGGCGCCCGGCGCGGGCTCGCCGTCCTGGAACCGTCCGACGGACTCGGCCCCGACACCACCGTCGGCCTGGGCCTGGCCCGCGCCGACCTCGGTCACCTGGAGACCGTGCCGCGCGGCTCGCTGCCGTACGGGCGGCTGCTCGACGCACCGGCCGCGCCGGCCGACGGCGAGAGCGGCATCGCCCAGCCCGACCTGCTCGCCGAGGAAGGGCTCGACCCGCGCCACCGCGAGGTTGCCGCCCGTCTCGGCTACGCCGCCAGCTACGCGCTCCCCCTGTCCACCGAGGCCGCGGGCCGCCTGGGCGCCGCCGTCTGGCTGTACGACGAGCCCACCGAGCCCGACCGCCGCCGGCGCCACCTCGTCGGGCTGTACTCCCGCTACGCCACCGCGCACCTCGCCCGGCTCCTGGAGGTCGAGCGCACACGCGCGTGGACGGCGACGATGTCCGAGGAGCTGCTGCCCTCGCGCCTGCCGCGCGTCGCCGGGGTCCGGCTGGCCGCCCGGCACCGCACCGGGCCGCGCGGCGGCGGCGACTGGTACGACGCGCTGCCGCTGCCCGAGGCCGCGCTCGGCCTGGCCGTGGGATCGGTCACCGGTTCGGGGCCCAGCGCGGTCGCCGCGATGGGCCGGCTGCGCGCCTCCCTGCGGGCGTACGCCGTGATGGAGGGCGAGGACCCGGTCGCCGTCCTGTCCGACCTGGAGCTGCTGCTGCGCCTGACCGAGCCGGCCCGCTCGGCCACCGCGCTGTTCGGCTACTGCGAGCCCGCGCTGCGCCGGATCACGCTCGCCGGGGCCGGGCACAGCCCGCCGCTGCTGGTCGGGGAGCGGCGCACCGAGTTCGTGGAGACCTCCGTCTCCGCCCCGCTGGGCATGCTCGCGTGCTGGGAGGCGCCCAGCGTGGAGATCGACGCGGAGCCGGGAGAGACGGTTCTGTTGTACACCGACGGGCTGCTGCGGCGCACCGGTGAACCGGCCGACCGCGCCTTCGCCCGGCTGCACGCGGCGGCGGCCGGCGTGCCGCGGGCGGCACGCCCCGACCCGGACGCCGTGGCCGAACACGTGCTGCGCACGGTGCTGCCGGACGGCCTGGACCGGACGCCGGACGAGGAGGACGTCGTCCTGCTGGCGGTCCGCTTCGACTAGCGCCGCGGCGAGAGATCCGCTCCGTGCGGCTCCTGTAAGGGTCCTTCGGCCCTGGGCCCCCTTCGTCCCGTCCGTACGATGGGGGGAGGTCCAGTGCCGTATCGAGGAGGATGACCGTGGCGGAGGAGCTCCCGGAGACCCCGGAGACTTCTGAGGAAGAGCCGATCAAGCAGCGCAAGAACGGCCTGTACCCGGGCGTGTCCGACGAGCTGGCCGAGAACATGAAGACCGGCTGGGCCGACACCGAGCTGCGCGACCTGGAGCCGATCGCCCAGGCCGCCGAGACCGCCGCCCGCCGGGCCGCGCTGTCCGCCCGCTTCCCGGGCGAGCGCCTGGTCGTCCCCGCGGGCAACCTGAAGACCCGCTCGAACGACACCGAGTACCCCTTCCGCGCCTCGGTCGAGTACGCGTACCTGACCGGCAACCAGACCGAGGACGGCGTTCTCGTCCTGGAGCCGAAGGGCGAGGGCCACGAGGCCACGGTCTACCTCCTGCCGCGCTCCGACCGCGAGAACGGCGAGTTCTGGCTCGACGGCCAGGGCGAGCTGTGGGTCGGCCGCCGCCACTCCCTCACCGAGGCGGAGAAGCTCTACGGCATCCCGGCCTCCGACGTGCGCGAGCTCACCGGCAAGCTGCGCGAGGCCACCGGGCCGGTGCGCGTCGTGCGCGGGTATGACGCCGGGGTCGAGGCCGCGCTGACCGACAAGGTCACCGCCGAGCGCGACGAGGAGCTGCGGGTCTTCCTCTCCGAGATGCGGCTGGTCAAGGACGACTTCGAGATCGGCGAGCTGCAGAAGGCCGTCGACTCCACCGTGCGCGGCTTCGAGGACGTCGTGAAGGTCCTCGACAAGGCCGAGGCGACGAGCGAGCGCTACATCGAGGGCACCTTCTTCCTCCGGGCGCGCGTGGAGGGCAACGACGTCGGCTACGGCACCATCGCCGCCGCCGGCCCGCACGCCTGCACCCTGCACTGGGTCCGCAACGACGGCCCGGTCCGCTCCGGTGACCTGCTGCTGCTCGACGCGGGCGTGGAGACGCACACGTACTACACCGCCGACGTCACGCGGACGCTGCCGGTCAACGGCCGCTTCAGCGAGATCCAGAAGAAGATCTACGACGCCGTGTACGAGGCCCAGGAGGCCGGGAT
The DNA here is from genome assembly GCF_040680575.1 of Streptomyces sp. NPDC052020. Lineage (NCBI taxonomy): Bacteria > Bacillati > Actinomycetota > Actinomycetes > Kitasatosporales > Streptomycetaceae > Streptomyces > Streptomyces sp. NPDC052020. The sequence goes on along the minus strand of NZ_JBFAWY010000046.1, from coordinate 47,422 downwards.
CGCCGCGGTGAGGCCGGGCGCCAAGTACCGCGACTTCCACGACGCGGCGCAGCGCGTGTTGGCCGGGAAGCTGGTCGAGTGGGGCCTGGTCGAGGGCCCGGTGGAGCGGGTGCTGGAGCTGGGACTCCAGCGCCGCTGGACGCTGCACGGCACCGGCCACATGCTCGGCATGGACGTCCACGACTGCGCCGCCGCGCGGACCGAGACGTACGTCGACGGCGTCCTGGAGCCGGGCATGTGCCTGACCGTGGAGCCGGGCCTGTACTTCCAGGCCGACGACCTGACCGTGCCGGAGGAGTACCGGGGCATCGGCGTCCGCATCGAGGACGACATCCTGGTCACCGAGGACGGCAACCGGAACCTGTCCGCCGCGCTGCCCCGGAGCTCCGCCGACGTCGAGGCGTGGATGGCCTCGCTGAAGGGCTGACGGACGCGAGAGCTCAAGAGCTCAAGGGCTGAAGGGCTGAAGGGCTGAACAGCTGACGCGCGGTCGCGGGACGCGCCACGGCCGGGCACGGTGCGTGCCCGGCGTGCGCGTGCCCGGCGTGCGTGTGCCCGGGGCGCGCGTGCCCGGGGTGCGGCCTGCCGTGCCGTGCGGGTCGCGCGCTGCGGACCCCGCCGTCCGGGCCGTGGCGGTCAGACCGCCACCAGGGGGGCGTCCTTCCGCCACTTGAGGACCTTGTCGAAGCTCACCACGGCCCCGCCCCGTCCCGGCTCGTTGCCGATGTGGACGTGGTCGGCGAGCTCCTGGATGAGGCACAGCCCGCGTCCGTGCTCGGCGTCGGCGGCCGCCGGACGGGCCGGGGCTCCCGCCCGGCCGGCACCGCCGGAGGGAAAGCCGGGCCCCGCGTCGGCGACCTCGATGCGGCACCGCTCGCCGTCCAGGTAGGCGGTGACGCGGAAGGCCTCCGAGGGCCTGCCCCCACCGGTGCCGCCGCCGTGCTCCACGGCGTTGGCGCACGCCTCGCTCAGGGCGATGGAGAGGTCGTAGGAGATGTCGGGGTCGACGCCCGCGGTCTCCATCGTGCCGAGCAGCAGGCGACGCGCCAGGGGCACACTCGCAGCCTCACGCCGCAAATGGAGTGACCACCAGATGCTCATGCTCCAGCCTCCCGGCCGCGGCTCGACATATCGTTACGTATTGCCCCGAGTGCGCGGACGTAAGCGCAGAGTTGACGCGAGAACGTCCATACGGCGGATGCGCCCGTTGCGACGATCGGTGTATGCGCGGGCGGTCCGCGCCCCGCGGACTTTTCCGGTCGTACGTCATTTTGCGGACCTGCCCTACGGCCGGGACCGGCCCAGTGCGATGATGAGCCCGCCATGACTGCCCCCCACCAGCGCGCGGCGCGCTCCGGAAGCGAGCCGAGGGAGCCGCGGGTCCCGCGGGTCCCCGGCGGCGCTTCGGACCCCGGTGACCCGCGGGATCTGAGGATCCTGCGGGCCGTGGTGTTCGCCGCGCTCTGCGTGGTGCTCTCCGCGGCCGGGCATGTGCAGGCCTCCTGCGCCTCCGTCCCGCTGTGGGCCCTGGGCGCCGGTTTCCTGGCCACGGCCGCGGTGGCCGTGCCGCTCGCCGGGCGGGCCCGTTCGCTGCCCGCCATCTCGGCACTGCTCGCGGTCGGCCAGATCGCCCTGCACACCCTGTTCGGGCTGGGGCAGCACGGAGCGGCGGCCGCCGCGTCGGCGGGGCAGCCCGGTTCCGCCGGTGACCTGTCGGCGGCCCAGCAGGCCGCCCGCCTGGTGTGCGGGGCCACCGCGGCGTCGCTCAGCCCGGCCGAGGCCCAGCGGATCCTCGCCGCCGCGCGGATCGCCCCGGACCCCGGTGCCGCCACGCACCATCCGGCGGACGTGCTCTCCACCGCCGCGGGCCCGTCGGCGTCGCTGCTGCCGTCCCTGCCCATGCTCCTCGGCCACCTGTGCGCGGCGCTCGCCGCGGGCTGGCTGCTGCGCCGCGGCGACCTGGCCCTGGCCCGGCTCGTGGAGCTGTCGGCCCACTCGGCCCAGCTGGTGGCCGAGGGCGCGGCCGTACGGGCCCTGCGCGGGGCGCTCGCGCTGGTGCGGGCCCTGCGGGCCGGGCTCCCGAACGCGCCGGAGAACGATCCGCGTCCGCGGGGCGCCCTGCCGGTGCCGCCCCGGCTGCGCACCCTCGTCCTTCAGCACACCGTGACCAAGCGCGGGCCGCCGCACACCGCGTTCGCTCTCGCCGCCTGACACGACGCGTCCACCACCGCGCCGCCGCTTTCCGTCCGGAAGCCCGGGGACCGGAGGGGGCCGCCGTCGTGCGGCACGCGCGCGTGCGCCCGCATCCGTGCCCGCGCGGTCGCCACGGCCTCGACGGCCGCGGTGGACCGCGGGGTTCCGCGGCCGCGTGATCCGCGCACGGTCTCCGTGACCGTCCGTCCCGGCATCGCCGTCCGTCCCCGCGTGACCGTCCGTCCGTGCGTGACCCGGTGTCCCGCACCTCGCGGAGGCCCGCGTCCCGCAGGGGGCCGCGCCGGCACGGCGGCCACCGGCCGGGCACGGTCACGCCCGTCACGGTTCCGCCCCCGGGACCACGGATCGCCGCCGCACCCGCGCGCACCCTTCCGTAGGTCTTCCCACCGTTCCGGTGCCCCGCGCCGGAGCCCCACTCGAAGTGGAGTGCTGTGCCCATGAAGGTCTCCCGTTTCGCCGCCGCAGGTGCCGTCGCCGGTACCGCCGTCCTCGCCCTGTCCGCCCCCGCCTTCGCGCACGTCACCGTGCAGCCCGAGGGCGAGGCCGCCAAGGGCGGGTACGCCGTCGTGAACTTCAAGGTCCCCAACGAGCGCGACAACGCCTCCACCACCAAGGTCGAGGTCAGCTTCCCCGCCGACCACCCGCTGGCGTCCGTGATGCCGCAGCCGGTCCAGGGCTGGGACATCAAGGTCACCAAGTCCACGCTGGACAAGCCGATCGAGTCCCACGGCCGGAAGATCACCGAGGCCGTCAGCAAGGTCACCTGGACCGCTGACGGGGACGGCATCGAGCCGGGCTTCTTCCAGAAGTTCCCGGTCTCCGTCGGCGCGCTGCCCGAGAACGCCGACCAGCTGGTCTTCAAGGCGGTCCAGACGTACTCCAACAAGGAGGTCGTCCGCTGGATCGAGGTGCCGCAGGAAGGCCAGGAGGAGCCCGAGAGCCCGGCCCCGGTGCTGGAGCTGTCCGAGGCGGAGGACGACCACGCCCACGGCGCCTCCGGCGCCTCCTCCGAGGAAGCCTCCGACGACACCGCGCCGGCCGCCGAGGACTCCGCGTCCGGCGCGTCGTCCGACACCACCGACACCACCGCCCGGGTGCTCGGCATCGCCGGCATCGTCGTCGGCGCGGCGGGCGTGGCCTACGGCGTGCTCGCCGGGCGCCGGCGCGGGACCGCCTGACGCTCTCCTCGTACGCGGTGCGCACCGGGGCCGGCCGGCCCGGACGACCCCGGTGCGCGCCGGATCACTCACATCTGGGACATTTTTCTATGCGCAACAAGACGTTCGCCGCGGCCGCGGCACTGATCGCCGCCGCCTCCCTGACCCTCACCGCCTGCGGCGGCGGAAGCGACGGCGACCAGCCCGTCGCCGCGGTCTCCGAGGAGTCCGGCAGCCGGCAGGCCGCCACCGTGCTCGACAAGCCGTTCGAGAAGCCCGATCTGGTCCTCACCGACACGCACGGCGAGAAGTACGACTTCCGCAAGGAGACCGCGGGCCGGCCGACCCTGCTCTACTTCGGTTACACCCACTGCCCCGACGTCTGCCCGCTGACGATGAACAACATCGCCGTGGCCAAGAAGCAGCTGCCCGAGTCCGAGCAGGACAAGCTGCGGGTCGTGTTCGTCACCACCGACCCCGAACGCGACACCCCCGCCGCGCTCGGCACCTGGCTCAAGGGCATCGACTCGCAGATCGTCGGACTGACCGGCGACTTCGGCACCGTCCAGGCCGGCGCCCGCGCCCTCGGCATCTCCATCGACCCGCCGCGGAAGGACAAGAACGGCAAGGTCACCTCCATGCACGGCACCCAGGTCATCGCCTTCTCGCCGAAGACCGACGCGGGATACGTGCTGTACGGCGAGGACACCGGCGTCGACGACTACACCGAGGACCTGCCGAAGATCGTCGCGGGAGAGAAGCCGTGAGGCGTCCGGCCGTTCCCGCCGTCGCGGCACTCGGCGCCGCACTGCTCCTGGCCGGCTGCGGCGCGGACGACCCCGCCTCCCCCCCACGGCTGTCGGTCAGCGCGGCCTATATACCGCGGCCCGTCTCCGATTCGATGGCGGCCGGCTTCCTGACCCTCACCAACGAGGGCGGCACGAAGGACCAGCTGACCTCGGTCACCAGCGACCTGGGCGAGGTCACCGTGCACGAGACCGTCGACGGGAGGATGAAGGAGGCCGGTTCCCTCACCGTGCCCGCCCACGGCCGGCTCGTGCTCGAGAGCGGCGGCAGCCATCTGATGTTCGAAAAGCTGGAGCGCCGGCCGAAGGAGGGTGAGAAGGTCTCCGTCGAGCTGCACTTCGCCCACTCCGGCCCTCTGCGGGCCGAGCTGCCGGTGAAGCCGGCCACGTACCGCCCGGCCACCGGCCACTGAGGGAGGACCTGTGACACGATCCATCGCCCCCCGCGTCCGGGCCCTGGTCCTGATGCTCCTGGCGGTCGCCGGCACGCTGCTCGCCGGTGCCGGTCCGGCCTCCGCGCACGCCGCGCTGACCGGCAGCGACCCCCGGCAGGGGGCGGTGGTCGACCAGGCCCCGGCCGTGGTGTCGCTCACCTTCTCCGAGGAGGTGTCGACGGACGGCGACTCGCTGCGGGTGCTCGACCCCCGGGGCAAGCGCGTCGACGACGGCGCGCCGGCGGCCGTCGGCGGCACGACGTACGCCGTGAAACTGCGCCCGGGCCTGCCCGACGGCACGTACACGGTGACCTATCAGGTGGTGTCCGCCGACAGCCATCCCGTCGCCGGTGCCTACACCTTCTCCATCGGCGCCCCCTCCGAGACCTCCGTGCCGGTCGCCGCGCAGTCGGCCGGCGGCGGGGTCGTCGGCTGGCTGTACGGGCTCGGGCGGTACGTGTCGTACGCCGGTTTCATCGTGCTGGCCGGCGGTGCCGCCTTCGTGCTCGCCTGCTGGCGGCGGGGGGCGGGGGTGCGGGCCGTGCAGCGGCTCGTCGTCTCCGGGTGGGTGGCGCTGACCGCGTCCACGCTGGTCCTGCTGCTCCTGCGGGGCTCGTACACCGGCTCCGGGAAGATCGGTGACATCTTCGACCTGGAGCTGCTCGGGCAGGTGCTCCAGACCAAGACGGGTGCGGCGCTGGTGTCCCGGCTGCTGCTGCTCGCCGCGGCGGCGCTGTTCGTCGCCGTGCTCTTCGGCGTGTACGACAAGCGCCAGGGCGCCCGGGACGCCGAGGGGCGCGACCTCACCTTCGGGCTCGCGGTGGGCGGCACCGTCGTCGCGGCCGGGCTCGCGGCGAGCTGGGCGATGGCCGAGCACGCCTCCACCGGACTCCAGCCGGGCATCGCCATGCCGGTCGACGTGGTCCACCTGCTGGCGGTCGCCGCCTGGCTCGGCGGGCTCGCCGCCCTGCTCGTCGCGCTGTACCGGGCGCCCGCCGAGACGCCGGTCGAGGCGTCGGCCGTACACCGGTTCTCGCGTCTCGCCTTCGGCAGCGTGGTGGCCCTGGTCGCCACCGGCGTCTACCAGTCCTGGCGCCAGCTCGGCTCCTGGTCGGCGTTGACCGACACCCGGTACGGACGGCTGCTGCTGGTGAAGATCGGGCTCGTCGTGGTGCTGGTCGCCGTCGCGGCCACCTCGCGCCGGTGGACGGCGCGGCTGGCCGAGGCGGCCCCGCCGGCCGTGCCCGAGCGGGAGAGGGAGCACGCCGGGGGGCGTGCCGCCGCCGAGGGGTCCGCGCCCGCCGCCGGTGACGCGGAACCCGCCCGTGAAAGCTCCGCCACCGCCTCCGGGGAGCCCGTCGGCGACCCGGTGCGCGCCGCTCAGCTCGCCCGGCAGCGGGCCGCGAGGGACGCCGCGCGGCAGAAGCGGATGCGGGACGCCGATCCGCACCGCTTCGGGCTGCGCCGCTCGGTGCTCGCCGAGGCGGGCATCGCGGTGGTACTGCTCGCCGTCACCACCGCGCTGACGCAAAGCGAGCCCGGGCGTACGGAGCGGGAGGCCCGGGCGGCCGTCTCGGCTTCGTCATCGGCCGCATCGCCGTCCGGGACGCTGAGCCTGGACCTGCCGTTCGACACCGGCGGCGAGGACGGCGAGGGCGTCGTGCGGATCGACCTCGTTCCCGCTCGGGTGGGCGGCAACGACGTGCACGTCTACGTCGAGCGGCCGAACGGCCGTGCCTTCGACGTCCCCGAGGTGAAGCTCGCCTTCACCCTGGAGTCCCAGGACATCGGGCCGCTGCCCGTCGCCCCCGACCACATCACCACCGGACACTGGTCGGCGAGCGGAGTGCAGATCCCCATGGCCGGCGACTGGAAGGTCGCCGCGACCGTGCGGACCTCCGACATCGACCAGGTGACCGTCTCCAAGAACGCGAAGATCGGCTGAACCGCACCATGGCTGACCAGTCCATTCCGCAGGCCCGCACACCGGACGGGGCCCTTGAGGGGGCGGCTTCGAAGGAGCCCTCCCCCCGGGGCGGCATCTCCCGGCGGCGGTTGCTCGGCACCGCCGGGGCCACCGGCCTCGTGCTCGGCGCGGCGGGCGGTGCCGTCGGGTACGCCGCCGCGCCCTCCGGGGCGACGCCGCTCACCTCGCTGGGCAGCGGGCGGGTGATGTTTCACGGGAAACATCAGCCCGGCATCACCACGCCGATGCAGGCGCGCGGCCATCTGGTCGCCTTCGACCTCGCCGCGGGCGCCGGCCGCAAGGAGGCCGCCGCACTGCTGCGCCGCTGGTCGGAGACGGCCCGGCGGCTGATGGCGGGCGAGCCGGCCGCGCACGGGGACACGGACGTGGCCCGGGACGCCGGGCCGTCGTCCCTGACGGTCACCTTCGGGTTCGGGCACGGTTTCTTCGCCCGCACCGGACTGGAGAAGCAGCGCCCGGCCGCCCTCGACCCGCTGCCCGACTTCTCCTCCGACCGGCTCGACAAGAAGCGCAGCGACGGCGACCTGTGGGTGCAGATCGGCGCCGACGACGCCCTCGTCGCCTTCCACGCCCTGCGCGCGATCCAGAAGGACGCCGGCTCCGCCGCCCGCGTCCGCTGGCAGATGAACGGCTTCAACCGCTCACCGGGCGCCACCGCCCACCCCATGACGACCCGCAACCTGATGGGGCAGATCGACGGCACCCGCAACCCCAAGCCGTCCGAGGCCGACTTCGACCGGCGGATCTTCGTCCCGGCGGACGGGGAGCCCGCCTGGATGGCGAACGGCTCCTACGTCGTCGTACGCCGTATCCGCATGCTCCTCGACGACTGGGAGAAGCTGTCGGGCAGGGAGCAGGAGGACGTCATCGGGCGCCGGAAGGCAGACGGGGCGCCACTGTCCGGGGGCACCGAGACGACCGAGATGGACCTGGAGAAGACGGACGCCGAGGGCAATCCGGTCGTCCCGGTCAACGCGCACGCCCGCATCACCCGCCCCGACCAGAACGGCGGCGCGGCCATGCTCCGGCGGCCCTTCTCCTACCACGACGGCTTCGACTCCGACGGGGCCCCGGACGCGGGCCTGCTCTTCGTCTGCTGGCAGGCCGATCCGCTGCGCGGGTTCGTGCCGGTGCAGCGCAAGCTGGACCGGGGGGACGCGCTGTCGCCGTTCATCCGCCACGAGGCCAGCGGCCTCTTCGCGGTGCCGGGCGGAGCCGCGGAAGGCGAGTACGTGGGGCAGCGGCTGCTGGAGGGGTGAGCCGCCGCCCGGTGGGGGGCGGTTCCCGGAACCGTGCCACCTGCCGCACCAGGCCCATTAGGGTGAGGACATGCCAGCGAGCTATGCGTATCTCGGCCCTGAAGGAACCTTCACCGAAGTCGCCCTGCGCACGCTCCCGGAGGCGGCGACCCGGGAGCTGGTCCCCTACGTGTCGGTGCAGTCCGCCCTGGACGCGGTGCGCACCGGCTGCGCCGAGGCCGCCTTCGTACCCATCGAGAACTCCGTCGAGGGGGGCATCACCACCACCCTCGACGAACTGGTGGCGGGCCAGCCGCTGATGATCTACCGCGAGGTGCTGCTGTCGATCACCTTCGCGCTGCTGGTCCGCCCCGGCACCCGGCTGTCGGACATCAAGACGGTGACCGCGCACCCGGCCGCCCAGCCCCAGGTACGCAACTGGCTGAACCGGAACCTGCCCGACGTCGTGTGGGAGTCGGCCGCCTCCAACGCCGACGGCGCCCGCCTGGTGCAGGAGGGCCGCTACGACGCGGCCTTCGCCGGCGAGTTCGCCGCCGCCCGGTACGGCCTGGAGGCCCTGGAGACCGGGATCCACGACGCCGAGAACGCCCAGACGCGGTTCGTGCTGGTGGGTCGGCCCGCCCGGCCGGCCGCGCCGACCGGTGCCGACAAGACGTCCGTCGTCCTGTGGCAGCGCGACGACCACCCCGGCGGCCTGCGCGACCTGCTGGGCGAGTTCGCCACGCGGGGCATCAACCTGATGCTGCTCCAGTCCCGCCCGACCGGCGCCGGCATCGGGAACTACTGCTTCTGCATCGACGCCGAGGGCCACATCTCCGATCGCCGGGTGGCGGAGGCGCTGACGGGGCTGAAGCGGATCTGTCTCCAGGTGCGCTTCCTCGGCTCCTATCCGCGTGCCGACGTGGCGACGGCGGATGTGCGGCCGCCGCTGCCGGGTACCTCGGACGAGGAGTTCGTGGCGGCCGCGGACTGGGTGGCGCGCTGCCAGGACGGCAGGTTCTGAGCCGGGGGCGTGTGTACGCCCCCGCTCGCGCGTACTCCCGCCCGCATACGCGTACGTCACCCGCATGCGTCGGCGCCCGCTCGCTCCCCCGCGCGTGCGGAGGCGCCCGCTCGCAGTCGGCGCCCCCTGGCTCGCCCTCGGTGGTCGTGCCCGGCCTCAGCGGCGACATCCGGACACATCCGGCCGCGGATGGCCGTCGCCGAGCGGTGACGTTTTCCACAGAAGTTATCCACAGGTCCTCATCTCGACCTGGGGACAAGTCGACAACAGGGAGCCGCTCGGTCGACAAATCACCCTGGAGGCCCCACTTCGTCCACAGAGGGGCAGGTCCCCCTTCGTCCACCCGTTTCCCCCGCTCCACTCGTCGGAGTGACCCGTTTCCACTCGAAAGTGAGCCGGGATCGGGTTTGGACGGGGAATTCTTTGCCCCGGATGCCCGGTTCGGAAAGATCGATTCTGTGGTCCACAGAACTTTCGCACAGCCTGTGGATAACTCTCCCGGGGTGTGGATTCCTGTGGACAGCACGCCCCCCAAGTTCCGCTGCCCACAAGGGAATCCGGTCAACCGGACGCCTGCCGCATCCGCCCCGTCCAGGTAATGAGACGCTTTTTGTTGACGCTCGGGAATACAGAGGGACAATCGCCGCATAACGGAACCCTGGGCGGCGCGGCGAATAGTGGGTCGTGGGCTGTCGCGCCGCACCGGTAGCCTTGACCGCGTGATTGACCTTCGCCTGCTCCGTGAGGACCCCGACCGTGTGCGCGCCTCCCAGCGCGCTCGTGGAGAGGACGTCGCGCTCGTCGACTCCCTCCTCTCCGCCGACGAGCGGCGCAGGTCGTCCGGCGTCCGCTTCGACGAGCTGCGCGCCGAGCAGAAGTCGCTCGGCAAGCTCATCGGCAAGGCCACCGGCGACGAGAAGGCCGAGCTGCTGAAGAGGGCGAGCCAGCTCGCCGCCGACGTCAAGGCCGCCGACGCCGAGCGCGACGCGGCCGACGCCGAGACCCAGGAGCTTCTCCAGCGGCTCGGCAACCTCGTCCACCCCGACGTTCCCGTCGGCGGCGAGGAGGACTTCGTCACGCTGGAGACGCACGGCGAGCCGCGCGACTTCGCCGCCGAGGGCTTCGCGCCCAAGGACCACCTGGAGCTCGGCCAGCTGCTCGGCGCCATCGACGTCGAGCGCGGCGCCAAGGTCTCCGGCTCGCGCTTCTACTTCCTCACCGGCGTCGGCGCCCTGCTGGAGCTCGCCCTGGTGAACGCGGCGATGGCGCAGGCCACCGCGGCCGGCTTCACCCCGATGCTGACCCCCGCGCTGGTCCGCCCCCAGTCCATGGCGGGCACCGGCTTCCTCGGCCAGGCGGCGCAGGACGTCTACCACCTCGACAAGGACGACCTGTACCTGGTCGGCACGTCCGAGGTGGCGCTCGCCGCGTACCACATGGACGAGATCCTGGACGCCGACCGCCTGCCGCTGCGCTACGCCGGCTTCTCGCCGTGCTTCCGCCGCGAGGCCGGGTCGCACGGCAAGGACACGCGGGGCATCTTCCGCGTCCACCAGTTCGACAAGGTCGAGATGTTCTCCTACGTCACCCCGGAGGAGTCGCAGGAGGAGCACCGGCGGCTGCTGGAGTGGGAGAAGCAGTGGCTGACCTCGCTGGAGCTGCCGTTCCGCGTGATCGACGTCGCCTCCGGTGACCTCGGCTCCTCGGCCTCCCGCAAGTTCGACTGCGAGGCGTGGATCCCGACCCAGGGCAAGTACCGCGAGCTGACCTCGACCTCGGACTGCACCGAGTTCCAGTCCCGCCGGCTGTCGATCCGGGTCCGCGAGGGCAAGCAGGTCCGGCCGCTGGCCACGCTCAACGGCACGCTGTGCGCCGTACCGCGCACCATCGTGGCGATCCTGGAGAACCACCAGCAGGCCGACGGCTCGGTGCGCGTGCCCGAGGTGCTGCGCCCGTACCTGGGCGGCCGGGAGGTCCTGGAACCGGTGGCCAAGTGAGCGAGCCGCCTCCCGCCGCCGGTTTCCCCTACCGGCTGATCGCGACCGACCTGGACGGGACGCTGCTGCGTTCCGACGACTCGGTCTCGCGTCGCACCCGTGAGGCGCTCACCGCGGCCACCGCGGCGGGCGCCGCCCACATCGTCGTCACCGGGCGCGCGGTGCCGTGGACCCGGCACATCCTCGACGACCTCGGCTACGACGGGCTCGCGGTGTGCGGCCAGGGCGCCCAGGTGTACGACGCCGGTGCGCACCGCCTGCTGACCTCGGTCACCCTGGACCGGCAGCTGGCCGGGGTGGCCCTGGCCAAGATCGAGGCGGAGACCGGTCCCCTGTACCTGGCGGCGAGCCGCGACGGGCTGGACGGCGAGGTGCTGGTCGGCCCCGGCTACGAGGTGCACGGCTCCCTGCCGGCGACCCCGTTCACCGACGCCTCCGACCTGTGGTCCGCGCCGCTGAACAAGATCTATGTGCAGCACCCGGCCCTGTCGGACGACGAACTGGCCGAGGTGGCCCGGCGGACTGCGGGCGGCTTCGTCACGGTCACCATGGCCGGCGCGGGCATCGTCGAACTGCTCCCCCTCGGCCTGTCCAAGGCGACCGGCCTCTCCCTGGCCGCCCGCCGCCTGGGCATGAAGGCCGCGGAGACGATCGCCTTCGGCGACATGCCCAACGACATCCCGATGTTCGGCTGGGCGGAGCGGGGCGTGGCCATGGCCAACGCCCACGAGGAACTCAAGGCGGTCGCCGACGAGGTGACGTCCTCGAACGACGAGGACGGCATCGCGGCGGTGCTGGAGCGGCTGCTGGGCTGACGCCTCACGAGGCGGTGGGGCGGGGCCCCCGCCTCATGAGGCGGCGGGGCCCCGGCCCGGGACCGGGGCCCGTCACTCCTCCCCGGCCAGCGTCAGGGAGCGGAGCTTCTGCCCGGCGTACCAGGTCGCCAGCACCGTCACCGCCACCAGCAGCACCGTAGCCGTCGGCAGGCCGACGTCGGAGGTGACCAGGTTGCCGTCGGCGACCTTCTGCGCCACCGCCAGCGACCACTGCTGGACGCTCAGCGTGCGCGCCCCGGGCACCAGGGAGCCGAACAGGGCCTCCCAGACCAGGGCGTAGACCAGCCCGAACACCACCGCGTGCCGGGAGACCGTGCCCAGCAGCAGGAAGAGGGCGGCGTACGCGATCGAGGCGACCAGCGCGGCCACCGTGTAGGCGACGGCGACCTGCTGGCCGTTGCCGTTGAGGACCAGGCCGGCGATCATCGTCGGCACGGCGGAGAAGACCATCGTCACGGCGATCGCGACGATCAGCTTGGTGAAGATGATCGTCGGCCGTTTGACCGGCTTCGACAGCAGGTACACCACCGAGCCGTCGTCGATCTCCGGGCCGATCGCGCCCGTTCCGGCGATCACGCCGATGATCGGCACCATCGTGGCGAGGGCGAACCCGCCCAGCACGTCGGCCGCGGTCTGGTCGTCGGCTCCGGACAGGCCGCGCACCGCCACGGCGATGACGAGCAGCAGCAGGGGCAGCGCGCCGAGGATGAGGGCCCGGCGGCGGCCGAGCAGGGCCCGGTAGGTGAGCCGGGCGACTGTGGGGTCGTACATCTTCGGCCTCCTACGCCGCGACCAGATACGAGAAGACGGACTCGAGGGACTCGTCGGACGGCGAGACCGTGAGCAGCCGGATGCCGTGGGCCCGGGCCACCCGCGGCAGCAGGGTGGTGAACCGGCCGAAGTCGACGGCCTGGACGCGCAGCGCGCCCTCGGCGAGGTCGACCTCGATGCCGGACGTCGACGGGTCGGCGATCAGAGCGGCGGCCAGGACCCGGTCGTCGCTGGAGCGCACCAGGTAGCGGTGGGGGCGGTCGGTCATCAGGCGGCGGATCCTGCGGTAGTCGCCGCTGGCCGCGTGGCGTCCGGCGACGACGACCTCGATGTGCCAGGCGAGCTGCTCGACCTCTTCGAGGATGTGGGAGGAGAACAGCACCGTGCGGCCCTCGTCGCCCATGCGCCGCAGCAGGTCCATCAGCTGCATGCGCTGGCGCGGGTCCATGCCGTTGAACGGCTCGTCCAGCAGGAGCAGCGACGGCTCGTGGACGAGGGCGCTCGCCATCTTCACGCGCTGGCGCATGCCCTTGGAGTAGGTGGCGATCCTCCGGTCCTGCGCGTACTCCATCTCCACCGTGGCGAGCGCCCTCTGGGCGGCCTTGGCGCCCAGGCCGTGCAGCTCCGCGTTGGCGAGGACGAACTCGCGGCCGGTGAGGAAGTCGTACATCGCCTCCCGCTCGGGGACGATGCCGATGTGCCGGTAGATCGCCTCGTTGCGCCACACCGGCTGCCCGTCGAGGGTGACGGCGCCGGTGGAGGGGGCCAGGAAGCCGCCCATCATGTTGATCAGCGTGGACTTCCCGGCGCCGTTGGGGCCGAGGAGTCCGGTGACGCCGGGGCCGATCGTCATGGTGATGTCGTTGACGGCGACCACGTTGCCGAACCAGCGGGAGACGTGGTCGAGGGAGAGAGTGCTCATGGGCGCGGCCCGTTCCTTGGAAAGGGTGGTGACGGGAGACGGGTGGGCGCGGTCACAGTCCCACCTTCTTGTAGCGGCGCATCAGCAGGCCGTAGCTCGCGGCGATCAGGCCCAGGGTGACCAGGAGGTGGACCACGCCCTGCGCGGTCGTCGGGCCGGTCCCGCCGGGGTAGGCCGAGGTGGCGCCGAGGAACGCGGTCTGCACGCCGTCGATGAGCGTGATCGGCGAGAACAGGCCGATCCAGGCGATGGCCCCGGTGCTGCCCTGTACCTCCGCGATGGCCTGGAGGGTGGAGACGGCGCCGTAGGTGATGGTCAGGACGGCGATGACGGCCGCGATGCCGAAGCCGCGCCGCGGGGTGACCGAGGCGATGACCAGGCCGATGCCGGCGAAGAGCAGGGAGAGCAGCGCCACGGAGACCAGTCCCTGCGCGAATCCTTCCGTCTGGTCGGCGAAGTCCAGCTTGGCCAGCAGCGCGCCGGCGTAGAGCACCAGCAGCGGGGCCGCGGTGAGGAGGAACATCGCCGAGGCCAGGGCCGCGTACTTGGCGCGCACGTAGTCGGCGGTCTCGATGGGCCGCGAGAAGTACAGCGGTACGGTCTTGAAGCGCAGGTCGCGGGAGACGGACTGGGGAGCCTGCGAGGCGAGGTACAGGCTGATGAGGGCCTGCATGACGATCGCGTAGCGCGTGTAGTCGAGCGGCAGGTCGTTCGCCTTGGTGACGACGGCCACCGCGACCATGATCGCGGCGGGAAGGCACATCACCACGAACAGCAGCATCGGCAGCACCTTGGACTTGGCCGAGCGGCCGAGGCCGTAGGCGCCGCGCAGGGACTGCGAGTAGAGGGAGCGGCGGGCATAGGCGCGGCCCAGGCGCGGGCCGTCGTAGGTCCGGTAGCCGATGTTGTGGATGCGGGTCTGCTCACCCGGGGGTGCCGCCGTGGGCTGTTCAGCCGCCATGGCCGACCGTCTCCTTCCGCTGCTCGTCGCGCTCGTCCCGCCCGTCACCGGCGGTGAAGACCTCGGCGATGTGGTGCCGGCGCTGTTCCATGCGCACCAGGCCCAGGCCGAGGTCCGCGATGACGTCCCGGACCAGGTCGTAGGTCTCCTCGCCCGCCACGGTGAGCAGCAGCAGGTGGCCCGCGCCCGGCAGGCCGCTGCCTTCCTGGAGGGTCACCCCGCGCGCGCGGAGCGCGTCGCGCACCGCGCGGGTGCCGTCCGGGTGCGCGTCACTGTCCGTGACCTCGACCGCGAGGGTGGTCGTGGTCTGGGTGAAGTCGGTGGTGGAGCTGGCGCGCAGCAGCTTGCCGCCGTCGATGACGACGACGTGGTCGCAGGTGCGCTCCAGTTCGCCCAGCAGGTGGGAGGTGACCAGGACCGAGATGCCGAAGTCGGTGTGGACGCGGCGGATCAGGCCGAGCATCTCGTCGCGGCCGACCGGGTCCAGGCCGTTGGTCGGCTCGTCGAGGAAGACCAGCCGCGGGTCGTGGACGAGTGCCTGGGCGAGCTTCACGCGCTGCTTCATGCCGGTGGAGTAGCCGCCGATGGGACGGTAGCGCTCCTCGTAGAGGCCGACGTGGCGCAGGGTGTCCGCGGTGCGCTCGCGCGCCGCGGCGGGGGGCAGACCGGACATGCGCGCCATGTGGACGACGAACTCGGTGGCCGAGACGTCCGGCGGCAGGCAGTCGTGCTCCGGCATGTAACCGACCCGCTCCCGGATGGCGGCGCCCTCGGTGGCGACGTCGAGTCCGAGCACCTCGGCGCGGCCCTCGGTGGCGGGGGACAGGCCCAGCAGGATCTTGATCAGGGTGGACTTGCCGGCTCCGTTGGCGCCGACGAGTCCGGTCACACCGGGCCCTATGTCCACGGTGAGCCGGTCGAGAGCGGTCACCCTGGGGAACCGCTTGCTCAGGCTTTCGGTCGCGATCACAGTCACGGTTCGACGGTAGGGACACCCGCCGCGCCGGTCGTCAGACCGGAGAGCCGTCTTGGCATCAGCCTCCAGTCGTACGGGCCCGTAGGGGATCCCCTGCCTGAGCGGGACGGCCGGGCACCCGGGGCGGGGCGAAGCCCGCCGCGCGACGGCCGGTCTCCGGGGCACACCCCCTATTGACGCTTGGTCTAACGACTGGGAGATTCGGCCGCGACACGTCGCGGACGCGCGGCTCGGCCCGGTGCCGGCCGCCGTCATCCGGCCGAGCCGGTGCCCGTACATGGATGCCGAGCCGGCGATCGTACGTGGATGGATCACGGCCGGTGCGGACCGCCGCCTTTCCGGCGGCTGACCGGACCGGCATCGGGTACGCGCGCCGTGACCGGCGGTCCGCCGCACACGCGGCGCTGGGCGGAGGGAAGTGACGATGCTCGAAGGTGCGCGGGAACGGCGGGTGCGCTCCGGCGGGGTCGACCTGTGCGTGGCCGAGACGGGGAACGCGCGGCGGCCGACGGTCGTCCTGGTGCACGGTTACCCGGACAGCAAGGAGGTCTGGTCGGAGGTGGCCGCACGCCTGGCGGACCGCTTCCACGTGGTGCTCTACGACGTCCGGGGCCACGGCGGATCGACGGCGCCGCGCCCCTTGCGGGGCGGGTTCACGCTGGAGAAGCTCACCGACGACTTCCTCGCGGTCGCGGACGCCGTCAGCCCCGGCCGGCCGGTGCATCTGGTGGGGCACGACTGGGGGTCGGTGCAGGGCTGGGAGTTCGTCACCACCCGGCGTGCCGAAGGACGGATCGCCTCCTTCACCTCGGTGTCCGGCCCGTCCCTTGACCACTTCGGGCACTGGCTCGCCGAACGGGCCGGACGGCCCACCCCGCGCCATATCGGCCAGCTCCTCGGCCAGGGGGCCAGGTCCTGGTACGTCTACGCGCTGCACACGCCCGTGCTGCCCGAGCTGGCCTGGCGCGGTCCGCTCGGCAGGCGCTGGCCGGGCATCCTGCGCCGCGTCGAGAAGCCGCCCGCGGACGGCTATCCGACCGGCTCGCTGCCGAGGGACGCGGCCCACGGGGCGTGGCTGTACCGGGACAACGTACGGGCCCGGCTGCGCCGCCCGCGTCCGGACGCGTACGCCCACGCGCCGGTGCAGCTCGTCGTCCCCCTGAAGGACGCCTTTCTCTCCGAACGGCTCTACGACGGGCTGGAGCGGTGGGTGCCGGACCTGACCCGGCGCACGCTGCCGGCCCGGCACTGGGTCCCGCGTACCCGGCCCGACCTGCTGGCGGGCTGGATCACGGAGTTCGTCACCGCCGTGGAGAGCGGCCGTCCGGCGGTGGTGGCGGACGGGGCGTACGCCGACCGCTTCGGCGGGCAGCTGGTCCTGGTCACCGGCGCGGGCGGCGGCATCGGGCGGGCGACCGCGCTCGCGTTCGCACGAGCCGGGGCCCGTGTGGTGGCCGTCGACCGGGACGCCGGGTCAGCGGCGCGTACGGCGGAGCTGGCCCGCGGCGCCGGTGCCCCCGCCGCCTGGTCCGAGACCACGGACGTCTCCGACGGACAGGCGATGGAGAAACTGGCCGCGCGGGTCGCCGCCGAGTACGGCGTGGTGGACGTCCTGGTGAACAACGCCGGGATCGGGCTGGCGGGCTCCTTCTTCGACACCACCCCCGAGGACTGGCAGGGGGTTCTCGACGTCAACCTGTGGGGGGTGATCCACGGCTGCCGCCTCTTCGGCCGGCAGATGTCCGAGCGCGGCCAGGGCGGCCACATCGTCAACGTCGCCTCGGCGGCCGCGTACCAGCCCTCCCGGGCCCTCCCCGCCTACAGCGCCTCCAAGGCGGCGGTGCTGATGCTGAGCCAGTGCCTGCGCGCCGAGCTGGCCGGCCGGGGCATCGGCGTGACGGCGGTCTGCCCGGGCCCGGTCACCACCGGCATCACCGCCACCGCGCACTTCGCCGGGGCCGACGCCCACGAGGAGGAGCGGCGCCGGAAGCGCGTCGCGCGCCTGTACGCGAGGCGCAACTATCCGCCGGAGAAGGTGGCCGACGCGATCCTGGACGCGGTCGCGCGCGACCGGGCCGTCGTGCCCGTCACCCCCGAGGCGCGGGCGGCGCGTCTGCTGTCCCGGTTCCTGCCGCGGGTCTCGCGGGCGGTGGCGCGGGTGGAGCCGCCGCTGTGAGAGGGGGCCGGGGCGCCGGTTTCACGTGAAACGCGCCCGGGAGCTTAGGGTCGGGCGCATGAGTCTGCGTCTGAGCACCGTGATCCTCCCGTACCGCCGCTGGCACGAAGGGGGTCGTCAAGCCTGGACGCGTGCCGAGGAGCTCGGCTTCCACGCGGCCTACACCTACGATCACCTGTCGTGGCGGAGCTTCCGGAACGGCCCCTGGTTCGGCGCCGTGCCCACGCTCACCGCCGCCGCGGCGGTCACCGAGCGGCTGCGCCTGGGCACCTTGGTGACCTCGCCGAACTTCCGGCACCCGGTGACTCTCGCCAAGGAGCTGATCACCCTCGACGACATCTCCGGCGGGCGGATCACCCTGGGCATAGGCGCGGGCGGCACCGGCTTCGACGCCACCGCGCTGGGGCAGGAGCCGTGGACGCCGCGCGAGCGGGCCGACCGGTTCGCCGAGTTCGTCGCCCTCCTCGACCGGCTGCTCACGCAGGACTCGGTGTCGTACGAGGGTGACTTCTACGCGGCGCACGAGGCGCGCAACATCCCCGGGTGTGCGCAGCGGCCCCGGCTGCCTTTCGCGGTCGCCGCCACCGGACCGCGCGGGCTGCGGCTCGCCGCGCGGTACGGACAGGCGTGGGTGACCACCGGTGACCCGAAGCTGTACGAGAACGGCACCCCCGAGCAGTCGGTCCAGGCGCTGCGCGGGCAGGTCGAGGGGCTGGCCGACGCCTGTGCCGAGGCCGGGCGCGACGTCACCGGGCTCGACAAGGTCCTGCTCACCGGTTTCACCCCGGACCGGGGCCGGCCGCTGGAGTCCCTGGACGCGTTCGTGGACTTCGCGGGCCGGCATCAGGAGCTCGGCTTCACGGAGATCGTCGTGCACTGGCCGATCCCGGAGTCGGACTTCGCGGCCGACCAGAAGGTCTTCGAGCAGATCGCCATGGAGGCCCCGGCACAGCTCCGCTGAACCCGCGGGCCGGTCCGGGGCCGCGGGTCTCGTCCGGCGGCGGCCGCCGGGGCGCGGTTCCCGGGCCGCATGACTCGCCCCGCAGCGGTCCGCCGGGGGCGGTTTCCCAGGCCGCACGACCCGTCCGGCGGCGGCCCGCCGGGCCCGCGGTCCCCCGCGCCGTGCCACTCGCCCGGCGGCGGCCCGCCGGACCGTGGCTCCCGGTCCGCCGGTCCCCGGTACCGCACGCGGGAAGGCGACGGCCGCAGGCAAGCACTCGGACAACGGGACCACACAAGAGAGCCATACCTCACAGATGTGCGGACTCTCGCACGGGCGTGCGGGCATATGCGGGACAATGACCGGGTGACCTCAGCGACTCGACAGCCAGAGACACCGATCCGGGCCGTTCCCCCGCGGCTGATCGCCACCGACCTCGACGGCACGCTGCTGCGGGACGACAAGTCGGTCTCCCCGCGCACGGTCGCCGCGCTGGCCGCCGCCGAGGAGGCCGGCATCGAGGTCTTCTTCGTCACCGGCCGCCCGGCCCGCTGGATGGACGTCGTCAGTGACCACGTCCACGGTCACGGCCTCGCCATCTGCGGCAACGGCGCGGCCGTCGTCGACCTGCACGGCGGCCCCGGTTCCCACCGGTTCGTGAAGGTGCGGGAGCTGGCCCGGGAGAACGCGCTGGACACCGTACGGCTGCTGCGCGAGGCGGCGCCGGGCACCGTGTACGCGGTCGAGCAGCCGCACGACTTCAACCAGGAGCCGGAGTACCCGAAGCTGCACCTGGAGGTCCCCGACGTGCTCGCGCCCGCCGAGGAACTCCTCGGTCCGGACGGGCCCGCCGCGGACGACCCGGTGCTGAAGATCCTGGCCTTCCACCCCGGCCTCGACCCCGACGCCTTCCTCACACTGGCCCGGCTGGCCGTCGGCGACCGGGCCACCGTGACCCGGTCCAGCCCCAGCGCCCTGCTGGAGATCAGCGGCCCGGGTGTCTCCAAGGCCAGCACACTCGCCCTGTGCTGCGCGGAGCGCGGCATCTCCCACGAGGAGGTCGTCGCCTTCGGGGACATGCCGAACGACGTCGAGATGCTCACCTGGGCGGGACAGTCCTACGCGATGGGCAACGCGCACCCCGACGTGATCGCCGCCGCGTCGGGCCGGACGGACGCCAACAACGAGGACGGGGTCGCGGTCGTCATCGAGCGAATGCTGGCGGAACGTTTCTGATCCGCCGGGCCGCCGCGTACCTCACAGCGTCACCCCCCGCTGCGCCAGCCATGGCACCGGATCCAACGCCGAGCCCATCGACGGAGTGACCCGCACCTCGAAGTGCAGGTGCGGCCCGGAGGAGTTGCCGGTGCTGCCCGACTGGCCGATCCACTGGCCCGGAGCCACACGGTCCCCCTGGTCGACGGCGACGGCGGCGAGATGGGCGTACTGCGTGTAGTAGCCGCCCGCGTGCTGGACGACGACCTGGACGCCGAAGGCTCCCGCGCACGCCACCTGCACCACCCGGCCCGCGCCCACCGCGCGCACCGGCGTGCCGACCGGAACCGCGAAGTCCTGCCCGGTGTGCCGGTTCGCCCATCGCGTGCCGCCGCTGCCGAAGGACGCGGACAGTTCGTAGGTCTCCACCGGCGCCACCCACGCGCGCGAGAAGTTCGCCTTCGGCTGGCCCAGCCGGACCGCGCCGGGGCACGCACCGGCCGCCACCGAGGCGTCCGCCTGTCCCTGCAACCGCACCCGCGCCGCTTCGAGTTTGCGCTCGATGCTCTGCTTCAGCCCGGCCAGTTCGGCGTTGCGCCGTTCCAGCCGCTGCCAGGCCGCCGCGGCCCTCGCCTCGTCGGCGGTGAGCCGCGCCTCGGCCCGCCTGCTCTTCTCGATGGCGTTGTTGACGGCGAGATCCGCCTGCCACACCGCCCGGTGACCACGCATCAGCTCCTCCGGGTCATCCGCGAGGATCATCTGCGCGGTCAGCGGCAGACCGCCGCCACTGCGGTACTGCTCACGCGCCATCCGCCCGAGGTCCTTGTGGATCACCGCGATCTCCCGGCGCTGCCGGTCGAGCAGTGCCTCGATCCGCCGGGCCTTCGCCCGCTGTCTCTCGGCCGCGCGCCGCCCCGCCTCGTACTTCTGCGTCGTCGCGGCGGCCTCCTCGTACAGCCGGGCCACCTCCGTGCCCAGCCGCGCACCGGAATCCGAGGGGTTGTCCGTGACATCGGTGGGGCGGGCCGCGAGCACGGCGAGCGCGCACAACAGCGCCGGAACGAGCAGCCGTAGGCGGCGATATGAGCGCATGCCAGTGATCCTGTCCCGGGCGACCGCGTACGGCCCCGCCGGTGTGGTACGGCCGGGGGACACGTTGCTGCACACGGCTCAGCACGGCTGCTGCACACGGGGCAACACCCGCACCCGCGCCGGAACCTCCGGGAAGGGCGCCCCGGACGGGCCGGGCGCGGCGGCTCAGTACGGCGCCTCCCACACCAGCGTGGTGCCGCCGCCGTCCGCCCCGACGCCCGGCCCGTGCCGGCTGGATCCGCCCAAGGACTCGGCGCGGCGCCGCAGGTTCGCCAGTCCGCTGCGCCGCCCGCCCTCGGGGATGCCGACACCGTCGTCGGCGACAGTCAGCCGGACGCCCGGCCGGCCGCCCTCCAGGGTCACGGTCGCGTCGACGAGGACGTCGATCCGGGAGGCCCTGGCGTGCCGGAAGGCGTTGGAGAGACCTTCCCGCAGGGCCGCGACGAGGTTCTCGCCCGTCGCCTCGCCCACCGCGCTGTCGACGGGACCGGCGAAGCGGCAGGAGGGCGTGAACCCCAGCGGCACCGCGGCCGTGGTGATCTCACGCAGCACCCGCCCGCGCAGCCCCGGCTCCTCCTCGGCGGGCTGCCGCAGGGCGAAGATGGCCGAGCGGATCTCCTGAATGGTCACGTCGAGTTCGCCCACGGCCCTGCCGATGCCGTCGCGCACCTCGGGCACCGCCGACCGGCGCCGGGCGCGCTCCAGCAGCATCCCGGTGGCGAACAGCCGCTGGACGACGAGATCGTGCAGATCGCGGGCGATGCGGTCACGGTCCTCGTACACCGCGAGCCGTTCCCGGTCGCGCTGCGCCTCGGCCATCATCAGCGCGAGCGCGGCCTGCGCGGCGAACCGGACCGCCAGGGCGCGCTCGGTCCGCGAGAACGGGCGCTGCCCGCGCGCCCGGGGGGTGACGAGGCCGCCCAGCACTCGGTCGCCGCTGCGCAGGGGCAGCAGCATGGCCGGTCCGTAGCCGCGCGCGAGGCCGGTGTCCAGGCGGGGATCGGTGGCGGCGTCCTCCACGAACACGGCGCGTCCGTCCAGAAGCTCGGCGACGGCCCCGCGCCCCGGCGGGAACACCGTGCCCAGCGCCTCGGTCGGCCCCTCCGAGGCGACAGCCGCGATCTCCAGACCGCCCCCGCCGGCCGGCAGCAGGACGATCCCGGCGGCGGCTCCGGACAGCCGGCGGGCCTGCTCCGCGACCACGTGCAGGGCGTCTTCGCCGTCGTCACCGGAGAGCAGGGCCGTGGTGACGGCGACCGACCCGTCGATCCAGCGCTCCCGCTGCTGGGCGGCCTCGTACAGCCGCGCGTTGCCGATGGCGATGCCGGCCTCGGCGGCCAGCACCCGCACCATCGCGAGATCGTCGTCGGTGAACGGTTCGTCGCCGCGCTTGTCGGTCAGATACAGGTTCCCGAAGACCTCGCCCCGCACCCGGATCGGGACGCCGAGGAACCCGCGCATCGGCGGATGGTGCGCGGGGAACCCGTACGCGCGCACGTCCGCGGTCAGATCCTCCAGCCGGACCGGCTCCGGGTCACGGATGAGGGCGCCCAGCAGGCCCCGGTGCCCGTCGGGCGGGTGCCCGATCCGGCGGGCCGTCCCCTCGTCGACGCCGTGGTGCACGAAGTCGGCCAGTCCCTCGCCGTCCTCGGCGATGACGCCTATCGCCGCGTAGCGGGCGCCCGCCAGGCCGGCCGCCGTCTCACAGATCCGGACCAGCGTGGAATGCAGCTCCAGCCCGCTGCCGACGGACCGCACCGCCTCCAGCAGCCTCGGCACCCGCGCGGCGAACTCGGCGGAGATCCCCTGCGGGGACGGCCGGGGCCCGGGATCCGGTGCGGTGGGCATAGCCCGAGCCTAATGAGCCACCTTTGTCAGGGAAAGTCGGATTTTTTGCGGGCCGGACGACCGCGGCCCCGCCGAACCCCCGCTCCAGCAGCCGCGTGGGTTCGACGGCTTCACCACGGCCCCGCGCCACCGGCCGAACGAGCCCCTGAGAGCTCCCACGAGCTCCCACGGCGTCGCCACCGCCCCCGCGCCGACACCGGTACCGGGCCCCGCGACCTCATCGCGCCGCCACCAGCAGGTCCGACGCCGCCTCCCGCTCGATCATCGACCGCAGCGGGCCCTCCACGACGGCGAGCTCGTCGAACGTCCCCCGCTGCGCGACGCGGCCCTCGTCCAGGACGACCACCTCGTCCACGGCCGCCAGGCCCGCCAGCCGGTGCGTGATCAGCAGGGTCGTACGGCCCTCGGTGGCGGCCAGCAGATCCGCGGTGAGCGCGTCGGCGGTCGGCAGGTCGAGATGCTCGGCGGGCTCGTCCAGCACCAGGACGGGGAAGTCGGCGAGCAGCGCCCGGGCCAGCGCCAGCCGCTGCCG
Organism: Streptomyces sp. NPDC052020; assembly: GCF_040680575.1. NCBI lineage: Bacteria > Bacillati > Actinomycetota > Actinomycetes > Kitasatosporales > Streptomycetaceae > Streptomyces > Streptomyces sp. NPDC052020. The sequence goes on along the minus strand of NZ_JBFAWY010000046.1, from coordinate 24,296 downwards.
CTGGCCACCGGACAGCCGCGCCCCGTGTTCCCCGACCAGTGTGTCGAGGCCGTCGGGCAGACCATCGGCCCACTCCAGCAGCCTGACCCGTGCCAGGGCGTCCCTCAGGGCGGCGTCGGTGGCGTCCCTCCGGGCCAGCAGCAGGTTCTCGCGCACCGAGCTGTCGAAGAGGTGCGCGTCCTGGGCGCACAGCCCGACGAGCCGCCGCACCTCGTCCCCGTCCAGGGTGCGGGCGTCGACCCCGGCCAGCGTGTACGCGCCCGCGTCCGGGTCCAGGAACCGCAGAAGCACCTGCGCCAGGGTCGTCTTGCCCGACCCGGACGGCCCGACGACGGCGATCCGGCGGCCCTCCGCCAGCGTCAGGCCGATCCCGGCCAGGGCGTCACCGTCCTGCCCCGGGTGGCGGGCCGTCAGGTTCTCGACCACGAGCGGGAAGGGCGCGGCGGGCGCCTGCCGGGGCCGCGCCGGATCCCGAACCGGCTCCGGCGCGTCCAGCACCTCGTGGACGCGCTCGGCGCTCTTGCGCACCCGCTGCCGGAACTGCGCGGCGAGCGGCAGCCCGAGGACGGCCTCGAAGGCGGCCAGCGGGGTCAGGACGACGACCGCCGCCAGCAGGCCGTCGAGCCTGCCGTCGGCCACCGCGCGCACCGCGACCAGCGCGGCGGCGGCGACGGTCAGCCCGGACACGAGGGCGGTCAGCCCGCTGCCGAGCGCGGTGGCGGTGGCGGCGCGTGAGGTGATCCGGGTGAGGGCCGCGTCGGCCCGCCGCACCTCGGCGGTGCGCACGGGCAGGGCACCGGCCACGGTCAGTTCGGCGGTGCCGGTGAGCAGGTCGGCCACCCGGGCCGCCAGGACTCCGCGGGCGGGCGCCAGCCTGCGCTCGGCCCGCCGGGCCACGGCGCCCGTGATCAGCGGAACGCCCGCACCGGCCGCGAGCAGCCCGGCCGCGAGGACGGCACCGGCCTCCGGCAGCAGCCAGGCCGTGAAGCCGGCCGACGCCGCGGAGACGGCCACCGCGGCGGCGGCCGGCAGCAGCCAGCGCAGCCAGTAGTCCTGCAACGCGTCCACATCGGCGACGAGCCGTGCCAGCAGATCGCCCCGGCGGTGGTGCCGCAGGCCCGCGGGCGCGAGCCGCTCCAGCCGCCGGTAGACGGCGACCCGTGTGTCGGCCAGCATCCGCAGCACCGCGTCGTGCGACACCAGCCGTTCCCCGTACCGGAAGACGGCCCGTCCGATCCCGAAGGCGCGCGTCGCCGTCACGGCCACCATCAGATAGAGCACGGGCGGCTGTTGCGACGCGCGGGAGATGAGCCAGCCGGAGGTGGCCATGAGGCCGACGGCGCTGCCGAGCGCGAGGCTGCCCAGCAGCAGCGCGAGCCCGAGCCGCCCACGCCGGGCGGCGGACATCGCCCGTACCCGGGCCAGGACACCGCCGCGGACGCCGGCGGCGGTGCCCCCGGTACCGGCCGGGCCGGTGCCGGGGACCGCGGCCTCCTCCCCGGCGCGGGCACCGGCCGGCTCCTCGATCGGGCGGGGCGCGTCCGAGATCGCCGGACGCGGTCGGCGGGCAGCCGCCGGCTCCGTCAGGCGCACCACCCGGTCCGCCACCTCCAGCAGTGCCGGCCGGTGCACCACCAGCAGCACGGTCCGCCCCCGCGCGAGCCGCCGCACCGCGGCCACGATCTCGGCCTCGGTCGCCCCGTCCAGGGCGGCCGTCGGCTCGTCGAGCAGCAGCACCGGCCGGTCCGCGAGGAAGGCGCGCGCCAGCGCGAGCCGCTGCCGCTGCCCGGCGGACAGCCCGGCCCCGTCCTCGCCGAGCACCGTGTCCATCCCTCCGGGCAGCGCCTCCACGAACGACAGCGCGCCGGCGTCCCGCAGAGCCCGCCGCACGGCGGCGTCGTCCGCCTCGGGCCGGGCCAGCCGTACGTTCTCGGCGATGGTCCCGGCGTACAGGTGGGGCCGCTGCGGCACCCAGGCCACACGGGCGTGCCACTGCGCGAGGTCCAGTCCGGACAGATCGGCTCCCCCGATCCGCACCCGGCCCGCCACCGGCCGTACGAATCCCAGCAGGACGTTGAGCAGAGTGGACTTGCCCGCCCCGCTCGGCCCCACGAGCGCGACCGTCTCTCCGGGCTCGACGGTGAGCGTCAGGTCCGACACGGCCTCCGCGGACCGTCCGGGGTAGCGGACGGTGACGCCCTCGAAGGAGAGGGAACCGTCCCTCGGCACCGTCCCGGTGCCCGGCTGGGGCGCGGAAGTCTCCAGGACCTCGAATATCTCCTCGGCGGCCGCGAGTCCCTCGGCCGCCGCGTGGTACTGCGCCCCGACCTGCCGCAGCGGCAGATACGCCTCGGGCGCGAGGACGAGGATCACCAGTCCGACGTACAGGTCCATCTCGCCGTGGACGAGGCGCATGCCGATCGTCACAGCGACCAGCGCCACCGACAGGGTGGCGAGCAGTTCCAGCGCGAAGGACGACAGGAAGGCGATCCGCAGGGTCCGCATGGTGGCGCGCCGGTACTCGCCGGTGATGTGCTTGATCGACTCCGCTTGTGCCTTGGCCCGCCCGAAGACCTTCAGCGTCGGCAGTCCCGCCACCACGTCCAGGAAGTGCCCGGACAGCCGGGACAGCAGCCGCCACTGCCGGTCCATCCGGGACTGCGTGGCCCAGCCGATCAGCACCATGAAGATCGGGATGAGCGGCAGGGTGCCGACGATGATGGCCGCCGAGACCCAGTCCTCGGTGACGATCCGGGCCAGCACCGCCACCGGTACGACCACCGCGAGCCCGAGCTGCGGCAGATAGCGGGAGAAGTAGTCGTCGAGGGCGTCGACGCCGCGAGTGGCGAGAGCGACCAGAGAGCCGGTCCGCTGGCCGCTCAGCCAGCCGGGCCCCAGCGCGGTCGCCCGCTCCAGCAGCCGGCCCCGCAGCTCCGACTTCACCGCCGCGCTCGCCCGGTGCGCGGCCAGCTCGGTGAGCCAGCCGACCAGCGCCCGGCCGACGGCGACGGCCGCCAGGAGCAGCAGGGGCGTACGGAGACCACCGGCCGTCAGGCCGTGCTGGAAGGCGCCCACCACCACATCGGCGATGAGCATCGCCTGCGCGATGACCAGCCCGGCGCCGACAGCGCCCAGGGCGATGACCGCGAGCAGGAAGAGACGGGTGGCACGGGCGTGGTGCAGCAGGCGCGGATCGATGGGTTTCACGTGAAACATGCCCTTCGGCCCGGGGGTGTGTTCCACGTGAAACACACCCCCGTGACGGAATCAGTGCGCGGCGTCGGCGAGGTGCTGGGTACCGATGCGCTTGCGGAAGACCCAGTAGGTCCACCCCTGGTAGAGCAGGACGACTGGCGTGGCGATCGCCGCGAGCCAAGTCATGATCTTCAGGGTGTAGGGGCTGGACGAGGCGTTGGTGACGGTCAGGCTCCAGTCCGCGTCGAGCGTGGACGGCATGACGTTCGGGAAGAGCGTCAGGAAGAGCATCACCACGGTGGCCACGATCGTGACGCCGGAGAGGGCGAACGCCCATCCCTCACGGCCGGCCTGGTTGGCCATCAGGGCCACGACCAGCGCGGCCACGGCCACCACCAGCGCGACCAGGCTCGTGCCGTCACCGCTGTCGACTTGTGTCCACAGCAGGAACAGCACCGCGAATACCGCCGTGACCAGGCCGACGCGCAGAGCCAGCGCCCGCGCCCGCTCCCGGATCTCCCCGACGGTCTTGAGCGCCGTGAACACCGTCCCGTGGAAGGTGAACAGGGTCAGCGTCACCAGGCCGCCGAGCAGGGCGTACGGGTTGAACAGGTCCCAGACGCTGCCCACGTACTCCAGCTCGCGGTCGATCTTCACGCCCCGGACGATGTTGCCGAAGGCCACACCCCACAGGAACGCCGGGATCAGCGAGGTCCAGAAGATCGCGGTCTCCCAGTTGCGCTGCCAGTTCTCCTCCGGCCGCTTCACCCGGTACTCGAAGGCGACACCCCGGACGATCAGACAGAGCAGGATGACCAGCAAGGGCAGGTAGAACCCGGAGAACAGCGTGGCGTACCACTCCGGGAAGGCGGCGAACGTAGCGCCGCCCGCCGTGAGCAGCCACACCTCGTTGCCGTCCCAGACCGGGCCGATGGTGTTGATCAGCACCCGCTTCTCGGGTCGGTCACGGGCGAGGAGCTTGGTGAGGACGCCGACCCCGAAGTCGAAGCCTTCCAGGAAGAAGTAGCCGGTCCACAGGACGGCGATCAGGACGAACCAGACGTCGTGCAGTTCCATGACGGTGCAACTCCCTCGGCCTAGTACGAGAAGGCCATCGGCTTGTCGGCGTCACGGATGTCGCCGCCGATCTTCGTGGGCGGGTTGAGGTCGGCCTCGGTGAGTTCGGGTGGACCGGCCTTGACGTACTTGGCGAGCAGCTTGACCTCGATGACGGCAAGGGTCGCGTAGAGCGCGGTGAACGCGATCATGGAGGTGAGGACCTCGGCCTGCGAGACGCCGGGGGAGACCGCGTCACGGGTCTGGAAGAGGCCGTAGACGACCCACGGCTGGCGGCCCATCTCGGTGAAGATCCAGCCCCAGGAGTTGGCGATCAGCGGGAAGCCCATCGTCCACAGCGCCAGCAGCCAGTACAGCCGGGTGAGCTTCGACCCGAGCGGCTTCTTCAGCAGCACCAGGTGCGGCACCTCGTCCTCCCCCGTCCGCCACGCGGCGGGCAGCAGGAACTTCTTCCGGGTAAGCCACAGCCCGAGCAGTCCGAGCGAGAAGGACGCCATGCCGAAGCCGATCATCCAGCGGAAGCCCCAGTAGGCGACGGGAACGATGGGCTTGTAGTCACCGGGCCCGAACTTCTCCTGAAGTGCCTCATTGGTGTCGTTGATGCCCGGCACGTACGACTCGAAGTCGCTGTGCGCGAGGAAGGAGAGGAGGCCGGGTATCTCCAGGGCGACCTTGTTGTGCCCCTCGTCGACGTCCCCGTAGGCGAAGACCGAGAAGGGTGCGGGTTTCTCGCCGTCCCACAGTGCCTCGGCGGCGGCCATCTTCATCGGCTGCTGCTCGTACATGACCTTGCCGAGCGTGTCACCGCTGACCGCGGTGAGCAGGCCGCCGACCGCCAGAGTGACCAGGCCGAGCCGGAGCGAGGTCCGCATCACCGGGATGTGCTTCTTGCGCATCAGATGGAAGGCGGCGATGCCCACCATGAAGGCGCCCCCCGTAAGGAAGGCCGCCGAGAAACTGTGGAAGACCTGGTTGAGCGTGGTGTTCTGAGTGAGGACGGCCCAGAAGTCGGTGAGCTCGGCCCGTCCCTTCTCCTCGTTGATCCGGTAGCCCACCGGGTGCTGCATCCACGAGTTGGCCGCGAGGATGAAGTACGCCGACAGCAACGTGCCGATCGAGACCATCCAGATGCAGGCCAGGTGGATCCTCTTGGGCAGCTTGTCCCAGCCGAAGATCCACAGTCCGATGAAGGTGGACTCGAAGAAGAAGGCGATCAGCGCCTCGAAGGCGAGCGGCGCACCGAAGACATCACCGACGAAGCGGGAGTAGTCCGACCAGTTCATGCCGAACTGGAACTCCTGCACGATGCCCGTGACGACGCCCATGGCGATGTTGATCAGGAACAGCTTGCCCCAGAACTTGGTCGCCCTGAGGTACTTCTCCTTCTCCGTCCGCACCCAGGCGGTCTGCAACCCGGCCGTCAGGGCAGCCAGCGAGATCGTCAGGGGGACGAAGAGGAAGTGGTAGACGGTGGTGATACCGAACTGCCAGCGCGCCAGGGTCTCCGGCGCCAAAGCCATGTCCACGTCGTCGCTCTCCTTACATCGCCGTGGTCAGCGGCAGTTTGTGCGTGTATGTCGCACCTATCTCGGGAGCTATCAGACACGCTTGTGAACGCGTTCACATTCACAAGCAATTATGACCTACTGTTTTTCGACGCTGGAAGGGGGGTCCCCTGTGACGTCAACCCCCTTGGCAGGAACTTCAACATCTTGTTGAATCCGCCGCATGGACACACAGGGACAGCAGACGCGGATACGGATCTCATGGCCCGCGGGACACCTCACCGCGACCCTCGACGACACCCCCACGGCACAGGCCCTTCGTAAGGCCCTGCCGCTCACCTCCACAGCCCGGACCTGGGGCGAGGAGGTGTATTTCGATACGGGAGTGTCGGTTTCACGTGAAACGGACGCCCGGCAGGTCGTCGATCCGGGCACGGTCGCCTTCTGGACCGAGGGCGACGCACTGGCCCTTCCCTACGGGCCCACACCGGTCTCGCGGGGCGACGAATGCCGCCTCGCGAGCCCCTGCAACGTGCTGGGCCGCCTCGACGGAGACCCCCGCCTGCTGGCGACGGTCCGCGACGGCGACCCGGTACGCGTCGAAGCGGCCGGCGCCTGACCCACCGGCCCGCCGACGGCTACGCCTCCGTGCGGAACTCTTCCGCCACCTTCAGGAAGATGTCGTTCGCCTCGTTCTCCCCGACCGTGACCCGGACACCCTCACCCGGGAACGGACGGATGACCACGCCGGCCCGCTCGCACGCCTCCGCGAAAGCGACCGTGCGCTCCCCCAGACGCAGCCACACGAAGTTCGCCTGGGTATCCGGCACCGTCCAGCCCTGGCCGCGCAGCGCGTCGACCACGCGCGTGCGCTCGCACACCAGCGAGCCGACCCGGCCCAGCAGCTCGTCCTCGGCCCGCAGGGAGGCGATCGCCGCCTCCTGCGCGAGCTGGCTCACGCCGAACGGCACCGCCGTCTTGCGCAGCGCCGCCGCCACCGGTTCGTGGGCGATCGCGAAGCCCACACGCAGCCCGGCGAGGCCGTATGCCTTCGAGAAGGTCCGCAGGACGCAGACGTTGGGCCGCTCACGGTAGAGCTCCACACCGTCGGGCACCTCGGGGTCGCGGATGAACTCGCGGTAGGCCTCGTCGAGCACCACCAGCACATCGCCGGGCACCCGGTCGAGGAACCGCTCCAGCTCGGCCCGCCGCACCACCGTGCCGGTCGGGTTGTTCGGGTTGCAGACGAAGACCAGCCGAGTGCGGTCGGTGACGGCGTCGGCCATGGCGTCCAGGTCGTGCACGTCACCCGGGGTCAGCGGCACCTGCACCGACCGCGCGCCGCTGATCCGCGTGATGATCGGGTACGCCTCGAAGGACCGCCAGGCGTAGACGACCTCGTCGCCCGGGCCGGACGTCGCCTGGATCAGCTGCTGAGCCACACCGACCGACCCGGTGCCCGTGGCCAGATGGGAGACCGGCACCCCGAACCGCTCGGACAGCTCGTCCATCAGGCCCGTGCAGGCCATGTCGGGATAGCGGTTGAACGAGCAGGCCGCGGCCGTCACGGTCTCCATCACGCCCGGCAGCGGCGGATAGGGGTTCTCGTTGGAGGACAGCTTGTAGGCCACCGGACCGTCGGCCGCGGCGGGCTTGCCCGGCTTGTAGGTGGGAATTCCCTCCAGCTCGGCGCGCAGCTTGGGGCTCGTCTCGCTCACCGCAGTCCTCCTTGTGACCACCACCGGCATCGAATACTCCTCACCCTATGAGGATTCGAGTCCCCTGCGTATAGGTGCGCGAAGAGGTGCGCGAACCGCCGGCCGCCCTCCCCCCACGCACCGAGCGACCCCGTCGGTCCCTTCCTCCTGCTCGGGTACCAAGGGCATCAGCGCACAAAGGCGCGCGACGGGGGGACACCCCGAGGGGGCGCGCCAGACATATATCCACGCGCCGGTAGCTCACGCCGTAGCGCGCATCACCCGTGCAGGTGAGTTGGGACCTCTTCGCCACCACGAAGACGTGCCAGATCAGCGTGCTCCGACACGTCACCTACCGACTCGACAGCAGCCAACTGCCTTGCAATCTCAGGGAGTTCACGCTCCTCGATCATGCAGAAACGTACCTGTCAACGCGTGCATATGCGTCCGCCCCGCCCCGTCGCATGAGCCCTACTATCGGCTCGCCATGACAGCAGCAGGGAAGCACCAGGTGAGCCGCGCGGAAACCTCACGCCGAGGCAGCCGGCCGGGCCGGGCAGGCATCAGAGACGTGGCTGCCGCCGCCGGAGTCTCCATCACGACCGTCTCCGACGCCCTCAACGGCAAGGGCCGGCTCCCGGACGCCACCCGCCGCCATGTCCGCGAGGTCGCCGAACGGCTGGGTTATCGCCCCTCAGCCGCCGCCCGTACCCTCCGTACCGGCAAGTCGGGTCTCATCGGCCTGACCGTGACGACGTACGGGGATGAACCTTTCACCTTCACCGAATTCGCCTACTTCGCCGAGATGGCGCGCGCCGCCACCTCCGCCGCGCTCGCCCGCGGCTACGCACTCGTCATCCTGCCCGCGACCTCCCGCCACGACGTCTGGTCCAACGTCGCCCTGGACGGCACGGTCGTCATCGACCCCTCCGACCAGGACCCGGTCGTCAGCGAGCTGGTCCGCCAGGGCCTGCCGGTCGTCTCCGACGGCCGCCCTGCGGGTCCCCTCCCGGTCACCGCCTGGGTGGACAACGACCACGAGGCCGCCGTCCTCGACATCCTCGACCACCTGGCCGCCGCAGGTGCCCGCCGCATCGGCCTCCTCACCGGCACCACGACCGACACGTACACCCATCTGTCGACCACCGCCTACCTGCACTGGTGCGAGCGCGTCGGCCAGGAGCCCGTCTACGAGGCATACCCGGCACACGACCCCTGCGCGGGCGCCGTCGCCGCCGACCGGCTGCTCGCCCGCCCCGACCGGCCCGACGCCGTCTACGGCCTGTTCGACCCCAACGGCACCGACCTGCTCGCCGCCGCCCGCCGCTACGGTCTGCGCGTCCCCGACGACCTGCTGCTGGTCTGTTGCAGCGAGTCCACCGTGTACGCCAACACCGAGCCGCCCGTCACGACCCTGTCACTCAAACCGCGCCACATCGGTACGGCCGTGGTGCAGCTGCTCATCGACGCCATCGAGGGAGTCGAGACGGAGCGGCCGCTCGAGCAGGTCATACCCACCGAGCTGATCGTCCGCACGTCGTCGCAGCGCCGCGCACCGCGTACGACGGTCAGCCCGCCCCGGTCATCCGAGGGGAAGTGACGCACACCGCGCACCGCGCGGAGGAGCCCCAAGACCTCCTCAGCGCGGCGTGCCGGACACGGACGGCGGGCAGCGGACAGGCGAAGGAGTCGCGGGAGGAAGGCGAAGAAAAGCGGGGAACGGACGGTCGCGGGACGGCCGAAGCCCGGCCCAATCGGGGCGAAAGCCGCAGCGAACCGGGAGTCGTGCTCTGATTCACCACCCCGGGGTCATCACATGGCGCGAGCCGCATTCCTATGATGGGCGCACGACACCGCGGGCCGCTGCGACCAGGCAGTCCGAAGCGGTGCAGATGCGGCGCGATGGTGGAGGGGTCGATGACTCAGGGGGCCGGTCAGGGACCCGAGGTGGAGCGGACGGCGACGTTGCGCGACTTCCGCGTGCCCGCGTACGTCCATGAGTCCGGCCCGTACCTCCAGGGCTCGCACCCGGGCGACATCGCACCACCCCACGAGGAGCCCTACCCCGACGGGTACACGCCCACCGAGCGCGACGTACCGGTGATCGATCCGGGCGACACGCCGCAGCTGCCCGTCGACCCCGCCGCCGCGCCGGCCGCGCAGCCCCCGGTGGGCCCGGGCCCGCTGTACGTCGTCGGCGACGTGCACGGCTACCTCGACGAGCTGGTGGCCGCGCTCCAGGACAAGGGCCTCATCGACGCCGCCGGCCACTGGTGCGCCGGCACCGCCCGGCTGTGGTTCCTCGGCGACTTCACCGACCGGGGCCCGGACGGCATCGGCGTCATCGACCTCGTCATGCGGCTGTCCGCCGAGGCCGCCGCCGCCGGCGGCTACTGCAAGGCGCTCATGGGCAACCACGAGCTGCTGCTTCTGGGCGCCAAACGCTTCGGCGACACGCCCGTGAACTCCGGAGCGGGTACCGCCACCTTCCAGGCGGCCTGGCTGCTCAACGGCGGCCAGAAGACCGACATGGACCGCCTCCAGGACCACCACCTCCAGTGGATGGCCCGCCTCGACGCCCTGGAGGAGGTCGACGGCCATCTGCTGGTCCACTCCGACACCACCGCCTACCTCGACTACGGCCGCTCCATCGAGGAGGTGAACGACACGGTCCACGAGACGCTCACGCGCAACGACGCGGACGAGGTGTGGGACCTGTTCCGCAAGTTCACCAAGCGGTTCTCCTTCCGGGACGAAGGGGGCGCCGACGCGGTCCGCAGGCTGCTGGACGCCTACGGCGGCAGCCGCATCGTCCACGGCCACAGCCCCATTCCCTACCTGCTGGGCGAGGTCGGCTCCGAGGACGGGGAGGACGGCTCCGGCCCCGTGGTCGAGGGCCCGCATGTGTACGCCGACGGGCTCGCCATCGCGATGGACGGCGGCGTGACCATGGCCGGAAAGCTGTTGGTGCAGCAACTCCCGCTCCCTGGCTGACCGTTCGCCCGCTGTTCTGTCTCCCGGCATCGGCGCGGGTCAGCACGGGTTTCTTGGTGCGGGGCGACCCCAGACTCCCGGAAATCCCCTGTCACCGCGCGCCGTCACCGCCCTACCATCGGCTTATCCGTAGCAGGCTCCCCTCCGTTTCTGCCCGCCGGCTCGTCAGCGTGCCGAGCCCCAAGCCCTACGGAGCATCGGGGGATGCACATGAACAGCGTTCCGCAGCAACTGTTGAGCGAGGACCGACAAGAGTACGAGCGGGTCCTCGACGAGGCACTGCGCCTGGCACCACACCGTCCGGAACTGTCCGGCCTCGGAGAGCGGCTCGATCCCGAGCAGCTGCGCGCGATGGCGCTCAGCGCCACCGCGCTCATCACGGCCGCCGCCGCGGCCGAGTACCGGCACTACGTCACGGTCCGCGAGGAACTGCGCCATCCGGCGGCGCCGGCTCCCGGGTCCTCCCTCCGTGAGCCTGGCTCCGCCGAGCCGGAGCCGCGGGTGACGGGACCGTCCGCCGTCAGAGGGCAGGACGCCGGGACCGCAGGCGCGGGCGCCGTCGCCGTCGTCGCGGTTCTGACGCCCGTCCTCGCCGGGACGGCGGCGGCGATCTTCCTGCTCGTGGGGTACGTCCTGTGGATGCTCGACCCGGGGCAGGCGTTCGCCCGGACCATGCTCACCACCGGCTGGGTGTTCGGTGCCCTCACCGCGGTCGCGGTCCTCGCCGCCGCCGTCGGACTGCTGATCACCGCACTGCGCAACCGCCCCCGCGCCGAAGCCGGGCCGGACCGGGAGCTGAGCCGGGAGGTGGCCGAGGCCCGCGAGGCCTGGCGCGTCGCCCTGCTGGAACGCGGTGTTCTGCCCTTCCTGCGCGACGCCCTCGGCGACCGGGGCACGGCGGGCGCACCACCGCGTACGACACCGTCCGTGCCGGCCAGCCGTATGCCGGCCCTCGGCTACGACCGCCCCGGTTTCACCAGCCCGGGCGACAGCCCGGCCGCCGGGCACCGCCCGAGCTACACGAGCCCGGACTACACCAGCCCGGACTTCGGCGGACCGGAGCACCGGCCGGAGTAGTGGCAGGAGTCAACGGCCGGTGCGGGTCCGGAATGCCGCAGGGTGCCCCGGAGCGACGGGCGACGGCGGACGAGGACTGCCGGGCGACGGTGTCGGAGGGAGGGGGCGGGCCGGAAGGCCGCCCCCTCGTCACTCCGTCAGCCCTGTCCCTCGCACGGCGACGCGAGGTTTAGTCCGCGATCGGCAGATACACGCGGTTGCCCGAAGCCGCGAACTCCTTCGACTTCTGGGCCATGCCCTGCTCGATCTCGGCCTGGCTGCCACCGTGCTCGCGACGGATGTCCTGCGAGATCTTCATGCTGCAGAACTTCGGACCGCACATCGAGCAGAAGTGAGCCGTCTTGGCGGGCTCGGCCGGCAGCGTCTCGTCGTGGAACTCCCGTGCCGTGTCCGGGTCGAGGGCCAGGTTGAACTGGTCCTCCCACCGGAACTCGAAGCGGGCGTCGGACAGCGCGTCGTCCCACTCCTGCGCCCCGGGATGCCCCTTGGCAAGATCGGCCGCGTGGGCGGCGATCTTGTACGTGATGACGCCGGTCTTGACGTCGTCCCGGTTGGGCAGGCCCAGGTGCTCCTTCGGCGTGACGTAACAGAGCATGGCCGTGCCCCACCAGGCGATCATCGCGGCACCGATGCCGGAGGTGATGTGGTCATAGGCCGGCGCGACGTCCGTCGTCAGCGGACCGAGCGTATAGAACGGAGCTTCCTCGCAGATCTCCTGCTGAAGGTCGATGTTCTCCTTGATCTTGTGCATCGGGACATGGCCCGGGCCCTCGATCATGGTCTGGACGTGGAAGCGCTTCGCGATCCGGTTGAGTTCCCCGAGCGTCCTCAACTCCGCGAACTGGGCCTCGTCGTTGGCGTCCGCGATCGAGCCGGGCCGGAGGCCGTCGCCGAGGGAGTACGTCACGTCGTACGCCGCGAGGATCTCGCAGAGCTCCTCGAAGTTCTCGTACAGGAACGACTCCTTGTGGTGCGCCAGGCACCACGCCGCCATGATCGAACCGCCGCGCGAGACGATGCCGGTCTTGCGGTTCGCCGTCAGCGGCACGTACGCCAGGCGGACGCCCGCGTGGACCGTCATGTAATCCACGCCCTGCTCGGCCTGTTCGATCACCGTGTCCTTGTAGATCTCCCAGGTCAGCTCTTCGGCCTTGCCGTCCACCTTCTCCAGGGCCTGGTACAGCGGCACGGTGCCGATGGGTACGGGGGAGTTGCGCAGCACCCACTCGCGCGTGGTGTGGATGTTCCGCCCGGTGGACAGATCCATGACCGTGTCGGCGCCCCAGCGGGTCGCCCAGGTCATCTTCTCCACCTCCTCCTCGATGGAGGAGGTCACGGCGGAGTTGCCGATGTTCGCGTTGACCTTCACCAGGAACCGCTTGCCGATGATCATCGGCTCGATCTCCGGGTGGTTCACGTTCGCGGGCAGCACCGCCCGCCCGGCGGCGATCTCCTCGCGGACGACCTCGGGCGACACGTTCTCCCGGAGGGCCACGAACTCCATCTCCGGCGTGATCTCGCCCCGGCGCGCGTACGCCAGCTGGGTCACGGCCTTTCCGTCCCGGCCGCGCCTCGGCTGACGCGGGCGCCCGGGGAAGACCGCGTCGAGGTTGCGCAGGCCCCCGCGCGGCGAGGTGTGCTTGATCCCGTCGTCCTCGGGCCGGACGGGACGGCCCGCGTACTCCTCGGTGTCGCCGCGGGCGACGATCCAGTTCTCGCGCAGCGGCGGAAGGCCCCTGCGGACGTCGGTGTCAACGAGCGGATCGGTATACGGGCCCGATGTGTCGTACAGCGTGACGGACTGCCCGTTGGTGAGGTGCACCTGGCGGACCGGCACTCGCAGATCGGGGCGTGAGCCCTCGATGTACGCCTTGTGCCAGCCGATGGACTTCCCGGCCTCCGCGGACTGTCCGTCGACGGAGTCGTTCGTGGAGGCAGGCGTGCGTGCGTCCTTGATGGTCATGAGACCTACTCCCTACGCCGGCATTACCCGGTAACAGGTTCGGCGGTCGACGCAGCGGCTTCCGTCTGCCGACGTTCCGTGGGAAACATCACTCGTCTTCGGTGACGTTTCATGTGAAACATCGGCGGGACGGAGGTCAGCGCCCTCTCAGCCCGGTGCTCCGAGCTCCCGCGTGTACAAAGGTGCCCCCACGCTAGCGTTACTTCGGGCGCGGTGAACAGAGGGCCCCCCTGGTTCTTGCGATGATCGGTCGGTGACCACGACGCAGCATCCCCCCTATCCCCCGCCCGACCCGCCCCGCGGCCCGGGTGCAGGCAGCGGCCCTGGCGCCGGTGGTCCTGGTGCCGGAGGCGGACGCGGCCCCGGATCCGGGGGCGGCCATGGGCACTCGCACGGCCACGGACACGGGCATGGGCACGGTCCCGCGGCACCGGTCTCCCGGCACCTGCGCAAGGTCATCGCGGCGGTCCTCATCCCGTTCGCCGCGGCGGTGGTGGTCGGGCTCGCGGTGCTGTGGCCGGGCGGTGCGCCCCCACACGAACGCACCGGTGTCGGATTCGACCGGCAGACGCAGCAGGCCACGGTCACCCGGGTGCTCGAGGTGAGCTGCAAGGACGTCAACGCCTCGGGCGTCCCCCCGACCGGCGACACCTCCACCGCCGAGGGGTCCTCCGCGGTGCAACAGGCCGGCGGCACCTGCAAGAAGGCCACGATCCGGGTCGACACCGGCAAGGACAAGGGCCGGACGTTCACCGAGATCGTGCAGCCCGACCAGTCCCGGCAGCTGCGACAGGGCCAGAAGGTCGTGGTCGCCTACGAGCCCTCGGCACCGAGGGACCTGCAGTACTCGGTCGCCGACATCAACAGGCGCCTGCCGATGGCGCTGCTGGCCGGGATCTTCGCGCTCGCCGTCGTGGTCGTCGGGCGGCTGCGGGGTGTCATGGCGCTGGTCGCGCTGGCCATCAGCTTCCTGGTGCTGAACTTCTTCATCCTCCCGGCGATCCTCCAGGGGTCGAACCCGCTGCTGGTGGCCGTGGTGGGGTCGAGCGCCATCATGCTGATCGCCCTGTACCTGTGCCACGGCCTGTCCGCCCGCACCTCCGTGGCGGTGCTCGGCACCCTGATCTCCCTGCTGCTGATCGGCGTCCTGGGATCGCTGTTCATCGGCTGGGCCGCGCTCACCGGCAACACCGACGACAACACGGGGCTGATCCACGGCCTGTACCCGACCATCGACATGAGCGGTCTGCTGCTGGCCGGTGTGATCATCGGTTCTCTGGGTGTCCTCGACGACGTGACCGTCACGCAGACGTCGGCGGTCTGGGAACTGCACGAGGCCAACCCGTCGATGGGCTGGCGCGGGCTGTACCGCGCGGCCATCCGGATCGGACGCGACCACATCGCGTCCGTCGTCAACACGCTCGTCCTCGCCTATGCGGGCGCCGCGCTCCCGCTGCTCCTGCTGTTCTCCATCGCGCAGAGCAGCGTGGGAACGGTCGCCAACAGCGAGCTCGTCGCGGAGGAGATCGTCCGCACTCTGGTCGGTTCGATCGGCCTGGTGGCGTCGGTTCCGGTCACCACGGCCCTCGCGGCCCTGGTGGTCTCGGCCGACCGCAGCGGGCGGGAAGCCACGGCGCAGGGCACCGGGTCCGGGCCGGCCCGTGGCGGACGAGGACGGCGCCGCAAGCGCTGAGACCGCGCGGCGAAGCGTTCCGCCTCCGTCCCCCGGTTGGCGTAACGCTTCAGCCGGTGCTCTGCTCCTCCGCCAGGATGCGGTCCAGAGCCTCGTCGAGATGGGCGTCGAAATCGGCGAGCGAACCCTCCTGGCCCAACGGCACCAGCTTGTCGGTGCGGTCGAGGAAGGCCACGAGCGGTGCCGACGAGGAGCGGAACAGCGCCTGGTCACCGCCGACCTGAAGCCGGATCAGGACCTCGCCGAGGGCTTCCGGTTCCACCGGGGTGATGCGCACATCGCCCTCACCACACGGGCGGCCCACCCCGTCGATCAGCAACTCGCGTCCGAAAGCCCAGGTCACCGGTGCGTCTCCGGGCAGATGGAAAGTAAGCCGCACGGCATAGGGATCACAGGTCTCGTAGCGCAACTCCACCGGGATGCGGAAGGAGAGCTCCTCGGACACAAGAAAGCTCATCATGACTTCTGCTTGTACGGACTCGCGCATCATGTACCCCGTCGTTCGCCGTCGACTGGCCGGGAATCAAACCTCTGACACTGCTGGCATCTTGCTGAACGTACACACCAGATCACAAGGAGTGAGTTTTCACATACTGATAGAGATCGCGAGCGACCCCAGGCGGCGGCCTACCTCCTGCTGGAGCTGCCGTACCGCGGGCAGCAGCCGATCGGCATGCTGGGAGGGCAGGGAAATGGCCATCGTCGCGGCCGTGGTGCCCAGGGTGATGGGGATCGCCGCGCACACCGTCCCGAGCGCGTACTCCTGGCGCTCGATGACCGGCTCCATGTGCCGTACGCGCTCCAGCCGCTTGAGCAGGCTGCGGTCGTCGTCCACCGTGTACGGCGTGACCGGCTGGACCGGGTACCGGTCGAGGTGGTCCCGGCGGGCTTCCTCGTCCAGCTGTGACAGCAGGCACTGCCCGATGGCGTGCGCATGCCCGGTCTCCCGGAAGTCGGCCCACTCCTCGACCGCCGGGTTGCCGGGAGTGTCGGAGACGCACATGACGTGGATGTCGCCGTCGCGGTACATCGCGTAGTACACGGGCACGCCGAGGGCGTCCCGCCAGCAGGCCAACGCGTCGACAACCGTGCTGCGACGTTTCTGCTGGGCGCCGCCGGCGGCGAGCCGCTCGGCCGCCTCACCGAGGAAGAAGAGACCTTTCTCCCGGCGCAGATAGCCCTCGTGGACGAGGGTGCGCAGCAGGTGGTACGCCGTGGGGAGCGCCAGTCCGGTCTCACGGGCCAGTTGCTTGGCGGGCGCTCCGTGCGCGTGCTCGGCTACGCGTTCGAGCAGACGCATCGCGCGCTGTACCGAGCCGATGAGGGTCGTCGAGCGGACGCGGGGCGCCGAAGGAGGCGGAGCGGGGGCCCGCTGGGACTGCACGGCGGTGGCGTGCAGCCCGGCGGATGGCGTGTCAGCCGTGGCCAAGGATCACTCCCGGAACGCGAGGGGCAGCCCGTGCGGGGAGACACGGGCGGGTGTACTCCGCTCGCGGGGTCGTCCCCGCGTGGAGGTTCCGGACTCTAATCGTCCGTTCCCACCCGCAGGCCGACTGTCCGGGAAACCTCCCCCGCACGAGGGAACCGGTGATTCCTGTTACCGCTCACCGGTGCCCCAGGTCCTCACCAGTCGCCGCGTGACGAGGAACGCGACGTGAACTTGCGCACGACGTAGATCAATCCGCCGACCAGCGCGACGAAGACCAGCACCTTGAAGAGCAGTCCGACCAGGAAACCGACCACGCTGGCTATCAGTCCGCCGAACACGACCAGGGCGATGACCGGCACCGCGATCCACTTCACCCACCACGGCAGTCCCGCGAAGATCTCTCGCATCGCCTTCGTCCTTACCTCTCCGCCGGTCACATGTCCTGGATTCGATGCTAGGGCCGAAGAAGGCCCGGGCGGGGGCCCGGCATCCCTTGTTCTCCCCTGACCGGTCCCCTAGGGCCTGTCCAAACGACAGGCCCTGGGGAACCCTGAGACGGCGGCTCAGGTCTCCGGCGGAGAGAAGACCACCAGCACCCGCAGGTCCTCGCTGATGTGGTGGAACTTGTGGGCGACCCCGGCGGGCACGTAGACCACACTGCCGCGGGCGACCTCGGTCGTCTCCAGGCCGACGGTGAGCGAGGCCCGGCCGCTGACGACGAAGTACACCTCGTCCTGGCCGTGCGGCTGCTGCGGGTCGGGCTGGCCCGCGTCGAGGGCGTAGAGGCCGACCGACATGTTCCGCTCCCGCAGGAACTGGAGGTACGCCCCGTCGTTGGCGGCCCGCTCCGCCTCCAGTTCGTCCAGCCGGAATGCCCTCATCGCCCTGTCCACCCCTGTCTCCCACTCGGATCCGATCACGTCTGCCACGATCAGACACATGAAGAATTTCCTAGTCAAGACGATCGCCAACGCGGGTGCCCTCGCGGTCGCCGTCTGGCTGCTCGACAAGATCACCCTGACCGGGGACAGCACCGGCAAGAAGGCCGGGACCCTGATCCTCGTCGCCCTCGTCTTCGGTCTGGTGAACCTTCTGGTCAAGCCGGTCGTGACGGTGCTGACCCTTCCCCTGTTCATCCTGACCCTCGGCCTGTTCACCCTGGTGGTGAACGCGCTCATGCTGCTGCTCACCTCGTGGCTGGCCGACAAGCTGGACCTGAGCTTCCATGTGGAGGGATTCTGGACCGCGGTCCTGGGCGGCCTGATCGTCTCGGTCGTCTCCTGGGCCCTGAACGTGGTCCTCCCCGACAAGGACTGAACCGATGACCTACCGCGTCTGTTTCGTGTGCACCGGCAACATCTGCCGCTCCCCGATGGCCGAGGCGGTCTTCCGCGCGCGCGTGGCGGAGGCCGGGCTGGAAAGCGAGGTGGAGGTGGACAGCGCCGGCACCGGCGGCTGGCACGAAGGGGAGGACGCCGACCCGCGCACCCTGGCCGTCCTGGCGGACCACGCCTACGACCTCGATCACACGGCCCGGCAGTTCCAGCCGTCCTGGTTCTCCCGGCTGGACCTGGTCATCGCCCTCGACGCCGGTCACCTCCGGGCACTGCGCCGCCTCGCGCCCACCGAGCAGGACGCGGCCAAGGTACGGCTGCTGCGCTCGTACGATCCCGCCGCGCACGACGGCGACCTCGACGTGCCCGACCCGTACTACGGGGGCGTGGACGGCTTCGAGGAGTGCCTTGAGATGGTGGAGGCGGCGAGCGCGGGTCTGCTCGCCGCCGTACGCGAGCACGTGGAAGGACGGGCGGCATGAACGATTCTGCTACAGACACCGAGGGCGGTACGCGACAGCAGGGGCACCCCTCCCGTGCGGCGGACGGCGGGAACGCCGCGGGCGGCACCGGTGACGGCACGCGCGCGGTGCGGGCCGGGCTGCCGGAGCCGGTGAAGCATGAGCCGACCCTGCCCGGTCCCGTGTTCGCCGCGCACTTCCATCTGCCGGGCGACCCCACCGGCCCGTACACCTACGGCCGTGACGAGAACCCGACGTGGACCCTGCTGGAGCGCGCCATCGGCGAGCTGGAGGCGCCCGGACGGGACGATGCCGAGACGCTCGTGTTCGCTTCGGGCATGGCCGCGATCTCGGCGGTGCTCTTCTCCCAGCTGCGCGCCGGGGACGCGGTCGTCCTGCCCAGTGACGGCTATCAGGTACTGCCCCTGGTACGCGCCCAGCTGGAGGCGTACGGCGTCGAGGTGCGCACCGCGCCGACCGGTGGCGACGCCCAGCTCGAGGTCCTGGACGGCGCGAAGCTGCTGTGGATCGAGACGCCGTCGAACCCGGGGCTGGATGTGTGCGACGTCCGGCGGCTCGCCGAAGCGGCCCACGCGCGAGGCGCGCTGGTCGCCGTCGACAACACGCTCGCGTCCCCGCTCGGGCAGCGCCCGCTGGAGCTCGGCGCCGATTTCTCCGTGGCCAGCGGCACCAAGCAGCTCACCGGCCACGGTGACATCCTCCTGGGGTACGTCACCGGCCGCGACGCCCAGGCCATGACCGCCGTACGGCGCTGGCGCAAGATCGTCGGGGCGATTCCCGGGCCGATGGAGGCATGGCTGGCGCACCGGTCGATCGCCACCCTCCAGCTGCGCGTCGAACGGCAGAACGCCACCGCGCTCAAGGTCGCCGAGGCCCTTCGGGAGCGGCCCGAGGTGTCCGGGCTGCGCTACCCGGGACTGCCCGACGACCCTTCGCACAAGATCGCCTCCCAGCAGATGCGGCGCTATGGATGCGTCGTCTCCTTCACGCTCCCCACGCGCGCGCGTGCCGACCGTTTCCTCGACGCGCTGCGGTTCGTGGACGACGCGACGAGCTTCGGTGGAGTGCGGTCGACGGCCGAGCGCCGCGGCCGCTGGGGCGGGGACTCGGTGCCGGAGGGCTTCATCCGCCTCTCGGTCGGCGCCGAGGATCCCGAGGACCTGGTGGCGGACCTGCTGCGGGCGCTGGACGAGTCCGCCGACTGATCGGGCGCGGTACGGCGCCGGTCGTGCGGTGCCGTGAGACGGACGGTCCGAGCCTCCCCCCTCGTGGCTCGGACCGTCCCGGTTCTGCCGCGAGAACCGCGCCAACAAGGCTAGTTGACTCTCTGTCAGTGTCCAATCACAGTAGCGACAGAGACCTATCGACATATTTATAGTTGGACGATGCCGGGGGCCGTGAACAGACGGCCCGAGGGGGTTGTCACTGTGGACCTGGCCCTGTTGCGCACCTTCGTGACCGTGCACCGAGCCGGATCCTTCACCCGTGCCGCGGCCCTGCTCGGCCTGTCCCAGCCGGCCGTCACCTCACAGATCCGCTCGCTGGAACGGCAGCTGGGCCGCCCGCTCTTTCTGCGACAGGCCCGCGGAGTGACGCCGACCACGGTCGGCGACGAACTCGCGCACAAGGCCGCCCCCCATCTGGACGCCTTGGTGGAGATAGTCGGAACCGGCCGGGACGACGCCTCGTCCTCACGGACACTGCACCTCGCCGGCCCTCCCGAGTTCACCGCCGAGCGGGCGCTTGCCGCACTCACCGGGCTGACCGGTGCCGACGGACAGGGCTACACGCTGCGCACCTCGTTCGGCATCACGGAGGAGGTCCTGGACGGGCTGGCCGCGGGCCATCACGATCTGGCCATCAGTACGGTCCGGCCGCGAGGCGGCCTGCTCACGGCGACGACACTCTGCGACGAGGAGCACATCCTGGTCGCGGCGCCGCGGTGGGCGGAGCAGATCGGCGCCGGCAGGCTGGACCGCGGCGGCGCTCCCGCGCTGGATCACGTCCCCGTGATCGAGGTGCACGAGTCGTTGCCGTTCGTCTCCCGTTACTGGGCCTCCGTCTTCGACGCCCGCCCGGCCGGGCCGGGCACCGTCGTCGTCCCCGACCTGCGGGCCGTACTGGCGTGCGCGGTCGCCGGGGCCGGGCTCGCGGTGCTGCCGCGCTATCTGTGCGCGGACACCCTGAAGCGCGGGGATCTGGTCGCCCTGCACCAGCCCGCGGTTCCGCCGCTGCGGACGTACTTCCTCGTGGTCCGCACGGGCACCCTCGCGTTGCCGCACATCGCGCGGGCCCACGAAAGGCTGCACCGCGCGGCGGCCGACTGGAACTGAACGGGTGCCATCGGCACGGGGCCTGCCGCCTCGCGCGGTCCGGGCCGTGCCGACGCGCGATGTTTCACGTGGAACCAGCCGGGCGACATTTCTCCCATGACCGTCCGCCCCGTGGTCAAGCGCACCGCCCGTGCCGTCCTGCTCGACGGTGACGACCTGGTCCTGATCAAGCGCACCAAGCCCGGCGTCGATCCCTACTGGGTCACCCCGGGGGGCGGGGTCGAGCCGGGAGACCCGACCGTCGTCCACGCCCTGCACCGCGAGGTGCACGAGGAGCTCGGTGCGAAGATCACGGACGTGGTCCCCTGCTTCGTGGACACCGTGGAGCACATCGGCGAGGACGGTGGCGCGACCGGCGTGAAGGTGCAGCACTTCTTCGTCTGCCGGCTGGAATCCATGAATCCGTCCCTGCGGCACGGCCCGGAAGTCGATCAGCCCGCGGGCGAGTACGAGATCGTCCGGGTGCCGTTCACCCGGATCGGGATCGCCTCCGTCCACCTCGTACCGCTGTCCCTGCGGCACTATCTGGACGGCAACATCGAAGGGGTACGCGCGCTGCTCGCCCCCGACCTCGGCTGATAACCGCCCTCCGCCGGCTCACGGCGACGCGGGCGGCCGACCGCGTCGTCCGGTTGGCGGGATGACGGCCCACGGCGTGGCCAAAAGCCCGTACGGGTCAGCCGAAACAGGTGGACGCCGAGGGCTCCCGTCGGACAGCCTGACGTGCGTGCCGACTCCTTCCCTCACCGCTCTGCCCATCCGCCGACTGACGCTGCGGGATCTCGCCGCCTGCGCCGACCTGTCCGAAGACCGGGGGTGGCCACGCGAAGAACACAAGTGGGGCTTCCTTCTCACCGCCGGGAGGGGGTACGGCATCGACGACCCCGACGGCGGACTTGCCGCCGCCTGTGTCGTCACCCTGTACGGGCCCCACGAGCGCCCGGCACTCGCCGCTCTCGGCATGGTTCTGGTCGCCGAGCGGCATTCCCGCCAGGGGGTGGGGCGACGGCTGATGCGGCATGTGATCACGGCCATGGGCACGGTCCCCATGACCCTGCACGCGACCCCGTACGGCCGCCCGCTCTACGAGGAGCTCGGCTTCAAGGTCACCGGACGGGCGGAGATGGTGAGTGGGAGCCTCGTACCGCTCGGGGACGCCCCGCGGATCGCGACACGAGCCGCCACCGCGGAAGACCTGACCGCCATCCTCCGGCTCGATGAAGAGGTGTTCGGCGCGGATCGCACGCATATCATCACCCGCCTGCCCGCCTTCGCCGATCAGCTGCGCGTCGCCGAGGAGGACGGCCGGCTCATCGGATACGCGGCGGCCTGGCCCAACATGGACACCCAGGTGGTGGGCCCGCTGATCGCCCGCGACACGGAGACCGCGAAGGCGCTGCTCGTCTCGCTCGCCGCACACACCGACCGCCCGCTGCGCACCGACATCGACGTGCGCCACACCGACCTGATCACCTGGGTCAAGGAACGCGGACTCGCCTCCGTCGCCTTCAACGACGTCATGACCTACGGGATCACGGAGCTGCCCGGCGACTGGGCCCGGCGGTTCGCCCCGGTGACCGTGGCGGCCGGCTGACGGACCCCGAGCGGGCGGGCCCGCGCCGACGCGGCTCACCGATACGGCTACGACGACGCCGGCTCCCGGGGGTCCCGGGAGCCGGCGTTCGCACGGTGGTGGGACGGGGCCGTCAGGCCAGGGCCTCCACGGCCGCCGTGGCGAAGGCATGGTCCTGCTCGGGGGCGCCGCCGCCGACCCCGATGGCTCCGATCAGCCGGCCGCCACGGTGGACCGGCACACCGCCCGCGATGAACAGCAGCGGCCGGTCGAGCGCGGTGGGCAGGGTGTGGAAGAGTCCTCCGGGCCGCACGGCGTCGACGAGGTCGGCGGTGGGGGCGTTCAGCTGGAGCGCCGTGTACGCCTTGCGGGTGCTGGTCTCGCCGGAGATCAGCACGGCCCGGTCGTCGCGCCGGAAGGCAAGCAGGTGACCACCCGCGTCCAGAACGGTGACACTGACCGTGACTCCGGCGGCCTCGGCGGCCTGGCGGGCCACGGCGACGAGGGCTTCGGCGTCCTGAAGGGTCAGCGGGGTGACGGCGGTGGTGCTCATGAGGGGTTCTCCTGTGGGCTGACTTGCGGTGGTACGTGTGCGTACGGGGCGGCACCGCTCGGTTGCGGGAGACGGCGCGCCCCGCCCGGTCCCGGATGGTCCCCGGGATGTCCGGTCGTGGGGTGGTGCGCGGCCGGGCGCCGCGGGGGCGGCCCTGGTCCTGCGGCCCGGTGGCACCGGTGGCTCAGTGGTGGACGGCGGTCCGCTGCTGTCCGGCCGGGACGGACGCCGCGATGACGTCGCTGGGGACGCCGCCGCCGCGCCGCTCCAGGGCGGCCGAGAGGACGGCGAGGACCAGGGCGGACGCGGCCAGGACGGCACCCACCCAGTTGGGCGCGGTATACCCGAGGCCGGCCGCGATGACGAGGCCGCCGAGCCATGCCGCCAGCGCGTTGCCGAGGTTGAAGGCGCCGATGTTCACCGCCGACGCCAGCGTCGGCGCGCCCTGCGCCTGGTCCAGGACGCGCTTCTGGAGCGGCGGCACGGTGGCGAATCCGAGTGCGCCGATCAGCGCGATGGTCACGGCAGCCGCGATCTTGTGGTGCGCGGTGAGGGTGAAGAGCGCGAGGACGAGGGCCAGGGCGCCGAGCGAGACGTACAGCAGGGGCATCAGGGCCCGGTCGGCGAACTTGCCACCGACGAGATTGCCGCCGACCATGCCGAGGCCGAAGAGGACGAGCAGCCATGTGACGGATCCGTCGGCGAAGCCCGCGGCGTGCGTCATCATCGGCGCGATGTAGGTGATGGCCGCGAAGACCCCGCCGAAACCGAGGACGGTCATCGCCATGGCGAGCAGGACCTGGACGTTCTTGAAGGCGGCCAGTTCGTGGCGCAGGCGCACCCCTTCCGGCTTGGGCAGGTCGGGAACCAGCTTGGCGATGCCCGCCAGACCGATCACGCCGAGGGCGGCGACGACGGCGAAGGTGACACGCCAGCCGAGGGACTGTCCGACGAGCGTGCCCAGGGGGACACCGACGACGTTGGCGACGGTGAGACCGGTGAACATCATCGCGATCGCGCCGGCCTTCTTGCCGGGCGCGACCAGCTCGGCCGCGACCACCGAGCCGATGCCGAAGAACGCTCCGTGGGCGAGCGAGGCGACCACACGGCCGATCAGCATGATCGCGAAGGCGGGGGCAAGGGCGGAGAGCAGATTGCCGGCGATGAACAAGCCCATCAGCAGCATCAGCATCCGCTTGCGCGAGATCTTGGTGCCCAGCACGGTCATGAGCGGAGCCCCGAACATCACGCCGAGCGCGTATCCGGTCACCAGGAAGCCCGCCGTGGGGATGGAGACCCCGAAGTCGCCCGCGACCTCGGGCAGCAGACCCATGATCACGAACTCGGTCGTTCCGATCCCGAAGGCCCCGATCGCGAGGGCCAGGAGCGCG